>CAZYPS010000053.1:0-12392 GCA_964649445.1 uncultured Thermotogae bacterium
GATCCACCTCTCATCATCATGCCACCGTTCATAGTTCCGTACTTATCGTTCCAGACCATGCTCTGAGGCTCGGGGCGAAAACTTCCGGAGTACCTATCTATAATGAGCTCAAACGCTCCCCGCCCGCTTTCTTTTTCAACCAGCGAGATGTAATAGTTGTGGGAGTACTCCTCGAACTCGCCGATTTCAAGCTCGGAATTATCAAGCGAGTTTAGGTAGTCCTCGGCTATCTCCCTGGCTTCGTCGTGGGATATCGGTGTCGGAGTGTCGGAATAGTAGCCCCTCATACCGCCCATAATTTTGCCGGCGGGATTTCCACCACCCATCATGTGGCCCGAACCCATATTTTGACCGTTATTATTGGAGGAATTTCCCATACTTTGATTCGGGTTGGCCACCAAAGTCCATCCCTGCATGTAGTTCCCTGCTCTGGCTGCTGCCGGGCTCGATCCAGTCTTTTCGGTCATGGTTTTACTTATCGCAAAACCCCCTCCAGCTAAAAGCCCCAGGCCCAGTATTCCTATTATTACTCCGATGGTAATTTTTTCTTGCATTGCTACCTCCCTTCCCCGATTTCAGACGGGGAATAACCTTCGGTCTGTTTGAATAAAGAAAGGTCTACGAGGTGATCTCTTCCTTTCTTCTTCGGTATTCTTCCTCGTCGATTTCACCTTCCGCGAACCGTTCGTCGAGAATTCTTAACGCATCTCCTCCGGTTCCGCTGGACCGAGTTGAGTTCTTAGTTTCTTCGCTAACGGTTAATTCCTTTACCAGAAATACAAAAACTAAAGCTATCAATGCCCAGAATATAAACATGAAAATTCCACCTCCAGCTCCCCACATTCCAAGTGTACCCATCATCTTCGTTCACCTCTTTGAAGTTTAGTTTCCCTTGTCGTTCTTTTACGAGTCATATAACTTGCTATTTATCCCGTCGTGCAGGAAAACTAGTTTAACTACTGGGCTTGGCAGAAATTAGTTTGACGACGTTGGCTCTGGTCAAGTTATTTACCCAGTTAATCTCTAGTCCGGATTCTTTGACGTTTTCAGTTGTTTTTCTGTTTATGTTAACTCCGAGTAGTCGAACTGTCATCGGGTTAAAAATGTCGAAAACTTTACCAAGGAACTTTTCCTCTGGCCTTACGTGTTCCAGAAGGAATACTTCCCCGTCGGGCTTCGTCACCCGGTTAATTTCTTTAAGTCCTACGATTGGGTTGGTTACAGAACAGAAAACGAAAGTTGTGAGTGTAGTATCAAAGTGATTTTCAGGAAAGTCGAGGTCCTGGACATCCATTTGAACCAGGGAGGGTTGGGTTTCTTCTGAATCATTTCTTGCCCTCAATTTTGCCCGTTTGAGCATCTTCTCGCTGAGGTCGATCCCGGTGATTTCTAATCCAGCCGGATAGTAGGGTATATTTTTGCCTGTTCCAACGCCTACTTCAAGCAAATTCGGTCCTTGGACGTGAGACCAGATCAGTTTTCGCCATTTTCGGAAAGTTAGTTTTTCCATTGGAAATTCAAGCCAATCGTATACAGACGCAATACGATCGTATTGAGCTTTCGTGTCTACCGTAGTAGAACTGTCTTTGTTTGCCATGACCTGACCATCCTGGTTAAAACCTTTCTTGAAAAAATTTAAATTATTAAGACAAATTGTTTCTTGTCCTGTTAAGGCTAAACCCAAAGCTTTTTCTGGAGTTTTCCTGCTTTTTTCGGTTAATTAAATTGTTAAAACGTACCCCACCCTAGGTGGGGTCTAGGTAATTGTAGGTTATGTAGTTAGCAAGGACAAGAAAATTAGCTAAGTGACAATATTCGCTACGTTCCCCGGTGCTGGAGGAAACCCGGGATTTCTAATGTTTCTACCTTTTTGGCTGGCTAGTTCTGAGGGAAGTTTAGATGTACTGGAGGAATTTTGGAGAAATCGACCTAAATTAGTAAATAAATGTAGGAGGTTCCTTTGAAGGTCCGATGGATCTGTTAGAAACGAGAACCTGGAGAAGTTTTTGTCAGAGGTTGTGTATGGAACCCCCCTACCTATAAAAAATAGTTTCTAGGTGGTAGCAAAAATGATTTGAACATCAGATCTTTAGATAGATTAAACCACGAAATAGTCACCGACTGATGTAAATGTTCCTATGAATTACTTTTCCTGCGGATGATACTAGCCTTCGAGCTCGTCAAGTAGATCACCGGCCCGCTTGTGAAGACTGTTTTCGGGAGGGACCATTTCAACTACTTTTTGAAGACTTTTGTATGCTTCTTTGTATCTTTCGAGATTAATTAACGCTATACCCCTGTTGTAGTGACCAAAAGTATACCCCGGGTCAATCTCTATTGCTCGTTTGAAATACTTCAGTGCCTCCTCGTAATTTTCCTTGACGTTCAACAACAAGAGCCCGTAATTGTTGTAGGCGTCAACGTGCTGATCGTCAATATTAAAGGCAAATTTATAGTGTTCCATAGCGCGATCGTAATTCCCCGTGTCCTCGAAAAGCAAGCCCAGGTTATAGTGAGCAGAAGCGTTGTATTTATTCAGGTCCAGTGCCTTTTGGAACTGTTCCAGAGCTGCCTCGTAATTCTTAGCCCTGTAAAGAGCTAATCCGTAATCGCTATAAAGCTGACTCAATTCCCGTGCGTTATCCTCACTCTGATAGTCCAAAGCCCTCTCGAAATAATCGATGGCATTTTCGTGTTCTCCTCCCCGGAGGTAAACGAGCCCGAGGTTATGGAGGGGGCCGGGCTTTTCATCCGCAAATTTATGTGCCCTCATTAGATATTTTTCTGCTTGCTTGAGTTCCCCCGTCTGAAGATGGAATCTTCCTATTTCGTTGAGAACTTCTGGATCTTCGTCCTCTAAAGTTATGGTTTTATCGAAATACTCTTTTGCTCGTTCTTTTCTACCGGACCGGGCAAAAATCTGACCAAGTCGAAAGACCGCCTTATAGTGATTTGGATTATTCTCAACAACCGTCTCAAAATAACCTCGAGCCTTTTTTAGCCCCCCTTGCTGGAAGTAAACGTTGCCCAGATTGTAGTTAGCTTCTTCGTTAGAGGGATCCATATCGAGAGCCTTCTTGAACGCGGTTATCGCTTTCTCGGTCTTACCCTGTTTCAAGTAGACACTTCCAAGGTTGGCTTGCGCTTTGGGATAATCGGGCTTTATCCTTAGTGCTTCCTCAAAACTCCGCTCAGCTTCGGAATAGTTTCCGGTAACCAGGTAAATCGTTCCTTTATTATTCCAGGCTTCGTGGTGATCGGGTCGTTCGTCAATTACCTCATTGAGAAGAGAGACTGCCTCTTCTAGGTCCCCAGCCTCTATTTTGTCCAGTGCTCGCTTATAGACATCGTCCGACTGACCGTAACTTAAAACGACGACCATTAGCAGGGTAACAATGACTATAAAAAACTTTAAAGATACTTTTTTCACTTGTTCATGTACCTCCAGGTAAATTTAATTAAGACGGCTTTCGATATATTAGAAGATAATAGGAAGATTTAGCTTTTCTTTAAAGGAAAACTAATTGAAGAAATCGTATAGCTTTTACACGATAGCAACAGCACCAACCATGTAGGACTAAATAATAATGACTGGCATCTGGTATGCTTCTTAGCTAGTTCTTAAAATAATTTAGTAATGTCTTGAATCGCAGGGGTAAAGTTGCCTTTTCCAATACTTCAAATGTTTATTTCGGAAAAGCCAAAACCGCGTTCGCTGCTTTCCGCGGGTCATCACCTTTTTTGGTCCCCCTCGGGGATCTCGGAAAAAAGGGACGTTAAATACGGTTCACATGAGCGACAAAAACTAGATATCTACGAGCCGAATGAGATAAATACTGAGACCAAGTTTATATTCTTCGTTCACGGTGGAGGTTGGGAGTCAGGAAACAAAGACATTCATCGGTTCGTTGGCAGATCTTGGGCCAGGAAAAATTTCGTCGTAGCGCTTCCAAATTATCGTCTTGCTCCTGAGGTTACCTATCCCGGGCAGGTTAGGGACGTGGCTTGCTCCCTTGCCTGGCTTCTCAATAATTACAGGAAGATTCCGGACTCACTTTATCTGGCGGGACACTCGGCTGGTGCCCAACTTGCTTCTCTAGTTGGCTTCTCTGACGAGTGGCGAGAAGATGCCACGCTGGAGATCGACCAGATTAGTGGACTTATTTTATTGGCGGGGGTGTATCAGTTTTATCCCTACGAAAAGGCAGACCCAAGGGTTAAACGGTTTATTGAGAGTAAACGTTACTGGGAGGAAGCACAGCCTTTCAACCATCTAAAAGAATCCCTTCCACCGGTGTTTCTTGCTCATGGAAAAAATGACGAGGAAGTTTTACCTGAGCAGTCAATTCAACTAAACAAGAAACTCACTGAACTTGGCGTAAGGTGCGAGCTCCTGATTGGTGATGATGCTGGCCACCTTGAGCTTCTTCTTGGCACCTCGAAGAAGGACTCCGAATTCTGGACTAAAATTGACGACTTTCTCTGATGGGATCAGGAATTCTAATTGTACTAACAAATTAAACGGTGTAGGGTGATGAATATTCGAGAGCTTTCAAAAATCGGTCGACCTGTTGACACGGATTATCCGAGCAATGTATTCATATTAGTGTTTTCGTTCGCTGCCTTTCTTGGGTTCGGTATTTCAACCTATCTATCAGGCAGCTCGGTCCTGGTGTCTCTTGTAGTTGGTGTAAGGTCATTTATTTCTGTTTTCTTCGCGTGGGCTGTGGGCAGAGAGGTAGATCCGGATCGTTCCTTAAGTGCCGGTTTTGCAGCAGTAGGCCAAGTTGTAGTGATTTGGTTTATCGACGTACCAAGTCTCTTATTGAGCTTCTGGGCACTATTTACGTTCAGGGTTTTAAATAGAACAACGGGGTTAAAAGCAGGTCCTGCTGATACGATACTGGCAGCTGGAATTGCAGCCTGGCTTGGATACCAATTATCCTGGGTAATCGCGGGTGTAAGTGCAGTAGTATTTTTTGCCGATGCTTTCATGGATAATCCGAACTCCAAACACCTGATCCCTGGGGCACTGCTTTTCTGCGAAGCGTTAGTTTTTTACATTGTAGGTTCATCGATTTGGATCGGGTTCCTAAACTACCCTGTAAAATTCGGTATACTAGTCGGTGTTTCGATGGCATTCCTTCTGGTAATTTACAACAACAAAACCGTATCATCCTTAGCGGACGAAACAGGCGAACCTCTATCACCACGGAGGGTCCAACTGACCCAGATTTTAGCACTTCTGGTTGCTATTTTACTTCCACTTTGGTCCGGAGTTGAAGGTTTTCATCAATCAGCTACTTTCTGGTCGGTTCTTGGTGGTTCTTCTCTGGTACAATTAATTAGCTACATGACCAAACTGTACGGATAAGCCTGTTTCCACACTTTGTAGGCGATAAAAACTGTTTTTATTAGCTCTTTTCATCGGGACAGATATCGAATCCGCACTTCCGGAACTGTTCAAGGATTTTTTCGGGGTCCTTGTGCCATTGGCCCCATTTTCGAGAGATGTGCTCTGTCCATCCGTAATTGTCGTACGTGTATCCGTCTTCTTCGCCTCCATGTAAGGAAATTTTCGCATCGTTTTCTTCGTAGTAATCCCGCTTCATGAAGCCCTCGTCCATCCTTTCCATCGCACGGTCAACCTGGTCGTCGTTGAATTCAGGATACTCGTCCTCGAAAAGTACGAAATCCAGCGGGTACCGGGGACGGGTTGGTTTGTCTTCATCCGGATAACCCATCGCCAGTTGAACCAGAGGAAAGACCTTATCTGGAAGTTCGTACTCCTCCTTGATATTTTTCGCATAATAGGGTGTTTCTCCTAAAAAACAGCTTCCCAGCCCCATACTTTCTCCCGCGATTACCATGTTTTCTGCCATTAGAGAAGCATCTTCGAATCCGAACAATAAAATAGATAGGTCATTAGTCACCAGTTCCCAATTTCTCTCGTTCATAATTATCTCAAGTTTATGGATATCCACGCATATCGTGAAAAGAAGCGGAGCACCCAAGGGCAAACTACCTTTCCTTGTCAACAGAATACTGTAGAGCTGAGACACAAAAGGAGCTTGCTGAGCTGACCGCACAATAGTTTCAACTGTGTCATCTGACGGAGTCTCGTTTTTGTAGTTCCGGATGGATTTGTGGTTTAAAAGGGTCTCTATGACGGAATTTGGATATTTTGACACGACTGCACCTCCATAAACCGAAGACCAAAGATTTTTGTTTAATCTGGTTTGAGCGATGACTTAATTATCTCATACTTCTTTTGAAAAATCAGTCCAGGTTGAGAACCGCCTTCGATCTTCGCGGGTGGAGAATCAGAGAAAAGTGCTCGTTAAGTAGGCTTTTAAGTAGAAAAGCGGAATTTGACTTGCAATACCCACGGGGAAACTTTATATTTAGTTAGTCTGCAGTATAGAAACATAAGATAGTATTTAGGATTAAGTATAACTAGTAAACGTTTTATAAGAATATGGCTGTACCACGCTTCACAGTACCACGTAGATTTACACTCTACCTTGTGTGGCTAGAAGGACAGTCAAATATTAGCAGACAAGGAGGGTTTTTTTATTATGGCTACAGGCACAGTTAAGTGGTTCGACGACGACAAAGGATTTGGCTTTATCGAGCAGGAAGACGGCGAAGACGCATTTGCTCACTACTCTGAAATAGTGGGCGAAGGTTACAAATCGCTAGAGGAAGGACAAGAAGTAACGTTTGACCTCGAAGAAGGCGAAAAAGGACCTAAAGCGCTAAACGTAGAAGTTGCTTAGTAATTAACTAAACAGCGAACTAAAGTACAAAATTGATCGGCCACGGATAGTTTTATCCGTGGCCTTTTTTATTTTCTAACCCGCCTCCGAATATTTGACATATCTCAATAATTTCTGTAATAATGATTTGTAAGATTAAATTGCGGATATTTAGTTAAAAACTGGTTTAGGGGGCGTTTGCAAAATGTCAAGCCGGTCACTGAAGTACAATGCAGTGACATCGAATAATATCCGTAACTTTACTCCTGCATTTACCGCAATTCATAAGGCCAACATATTAGTCATATTGCATCTTTTGGCCAGTAATGCATTCGACAGATCAAAAGAGTGTCTCTTCTGGAGATATTTTCGCTCTACTACTTGAGTTATATACCAACTATTTCGCTTTCGGCCCCAATATAAAGGTCAAGGAAATCAAAATATAGTCAATAAGTCATTGTAAAATGGGTCAACCGATAAACTGAGCACGAGATCGGTCCAGGGAGGTGCCTACCTTGGCTAAGCAAACGGAGGTTCATCCCGTCATCTGGCTCCAGGGTGCAGCCTGTACGGGGTGCGCGATTTCTTTGATGAACTCTCCTTATCCTAAGTTGAAGAACCTGTTGCTTGACGAACTCGTTCCGGGAGAGTCGTTGGGGTTGAAGTTTATGGCGACGCTTATGGGCGGAACCGGAGAGCTCGCCCTGGAAGTGCTTGAGAGGACCAAAACAGAAAAGAAGTTCGTTCTAGTCGTTGATGGAGCGGTGCCAACCGGGGAAGAAGGAAGGTTCTGCACTGTCGGAGAGGAAACGTTCGCTGATCAGGTCGTTAGGCTGGCCCAGGCTTCC
The DNA here is from genome assembly GCA_964649445.1 of uncultured Thermotogae bacterium. Classification (GTDB taxonomy): domain Bacteria; phylum Bipolaricaulota; class Bipolaricaulia; order M55B111; family M55B111; genus JAGXLP01. The sequence continues at coordinate 7,607 of CAZYPS010000053.1, forward strand.
CTTATAGTAGTAAACATCGGGACCTGCTCTTCTTACGGAGGAATCCCGTCAGGACACCCGAACCTTACCGATTGTATATCGGTATCTGAACAATTGAACAAGCGAGGAATAAGCACTCCCACGGTCAACGTCCCAGGCTGCCCTCCCGAGTCAAGCTGGTTCGTTGACACGCTTGCAAGAATTATTATTTCTGGAGTACCTTCAGCGGAAGAACTGGACGAGGTCGGAAGGCTTAAGGAGGTATACGGGACGTTGATCCACGATAATTGCCCCCGCCGAGGCGACTTTACCACGGGTAAATACGCTCGAACCATCGGAGAAGAAGGTTGCCTGGTAGAACTCGGATGTAAAGGTCCATATACAAACAGTCCCTGTCCCGATAGGGGCTGGCACGAGGGATTAAACTGGCCCATAAAGAACAATCACCCCTGCATGGGCTGTACCGAGCCTGGTTTTCCCGATTTGATGAGCCCATTTTACCAAAAATTTGGAATGGAGGAATCCGAAGAGATGTACAGGAGGTTAAAGTGAAACGGGTATCCATTGATCCAATTACTCGAATTGAAGGACACCTGAAGATCGAACTCGACATAGACTCGGATCGGGTCAAATCGGCCAGAAGCAGCGGTACGTTGTTCAGGGGGCTCGAGGAGATGCTCCGTGGCAGAGATCCTCGTGACGCTCAAAGGGTTACCCAGCGGGTTTGCGGCGTATGTCCGGCAGCACACGCGATAGCTTCCGCCCAGGCTCTTGATGATGCGTGCGGAATTCAGGAACAGGTTCCTCTAAACGGAAGGTTGGAAAGAAATTTGATGCTAGGAGGAAACTTTATCCACTCACACGTCTTACATTTCTATCATTTGTCAGCGCTTGATTACCTGAACCCGCACGACTTAGAAAACTTACAGCTGGAAAACGTTAAGCTTCGAGACCTGCAGTCTTACCTGAAAACATCGGATGGAGCCCCTTTTACGCCGGAGTATTCTGGAGATTATAGACTGGGAAACGAGATAAGTGCCGCGCTGGCTGGAGATTATCTAGATGCCCTGGAAGTAAGGAAGAAAGCCCATCAGATGGTATCAATTTTTGGTGGTAAGATGCCCCACAACATGGGGACCATAGCGGGAGGAGCGACTAGAAGGCCGGATATTGACTCTGTAACGAAGTTTACCTCGAGACTGGAAGAGATAAAAGAATTCGTCGAAGATAGATACGTTCCGGGAGTTATAGAAGTTGCGAAAACCTATGAAGACTACTTTGAAATAGGGAAGGGGGTTTCTAACTTCTTAGAATACGGAGGGTTTTATCTAAAGCGGTTCGAAGAATCTCACCACAGCACTTCAAAAGGACTACAAGGTGGAGTGATGGGCGATGGCGGACGTTCAGTTCGAGAAGTCGACCTGGATCTAATAACGGAGGCGATTGAACACTCCTGGTATGGTGTTGAGGCCAGGGGACATCCCACAAAGACGAAAAGCGTACCTGATGTAGATAAGGAAGGCGGATATTCCTGGGTAAAAGCGCCGAGGTACAAAGGTAAGCCTCACGAAGTCGGTCCAGCCGCCAGAATGAAGATTAATTATTTGAAGGACAATGATCTGGTGAAACGCGAATTGGGAGATGCAATGAAAGAGGCCGGTATAGAACTGGATCAGCTTAGCTCGGTGATGGGTCGTCACCTCTGTAGAGCCGTGGAGAGCAAATGTATTGTGAGTTTGATGGAGGACTGGGTGGAAGATCTGGAACCCGGTGAACCTGGCTGTACCCAGTATGAAGTACCCGAGAATGGTAAAGGGGTTGGCCTTACAAGCGCTCCTCGAGGAACACTCGGACACTGGATAGAGATAGAGAGCGGACAGATCAGCAACTACCAGCTCGTGGTCCCGACTACGTGGAATGCTTCCCCCCGGGACGAACAGGGGACTCCCGGTCCTATGGAACAGGCACTGATGGGGACAAAAATCGACGATCCGGATAACCCTCTGGAAGCCGCAAGGATTGTTCGGTCGTTCGATCCGTGTATGGCATGTGCAGTTCACTAGTTTGGTTATTACCCCTCCGAGAAGAGGAGGAAAATTATGATATATTCGGAACAAAAACCCTGGAACGAAATTACTTCTTATTTAATCGAAGATGAAAGTCTGTTCGTCCTCGGGTGTGGCGGGTGTGCCGCGGCTTCGGGAAGTGGTGGAGAAGAACAGGTTGAAGAGCTAACACACAAGCTAACCCAGGGTGGATGGATAGTAACTGGTTCAAAAGTAATAGAGTTTCTCTGTAATAAAGGACTGGTTGGGATAAGGCTCGCTCGAATATCGGATAAAATTGAGTGTGCTGACTCGATACTAGGTGCCTGTTGTGGGATCGGGATTCAAGCAGTTGGTAAGATAGTCGACAAGCAGGTTCACCCCGCCAATGACACGGTTTCAATGGGACATTTCCACGGTGCCTGGCCCTCGGAGGAGACCTGTGAGAGGTGTGGCGAGTGTCTTCTGGAGTACACGGGAGGGTTGTGTCCTCTCACGGTTTGCACTAAAGGTCTGCTAAACGGTGCCTGTGGAGGATCCCATGAAGGTGAGTGCGAGGTCGAACCCGGTCGTCCCTGCGGGTGGGATCTTATTTATAATAGGCTGAAGGATATAGATCGCCTGGATTTATTGACGACGTATAACGATCCAAAACCGAGAGAAAAGTACCGGAAGGAACCCGAGATGGACCAGAGGCATTCGCTCTTCTGGGCAATCGAGGCCGAGGAGGGAGAAGAAAGTGAGTAAGTTCCAGGATAAAGTACTGGAAAACGAGTTTGTCGTGACCTGTGAAGCCGGTCCACCGAAAGGGACAGACATCGAAGAATTGCTCGAAGAGCTCGACGAGATCAGCAATCTAGTAGATGCTTTCAACGTCACTGATCAGCAGAGTTCTGTAATGAGGGTAGGGTCCCTCGCCGTCTCGCACAGAATTAAAGAAATGGGGCACGAGACAGTGTATCAGATTACGTGCAGGGACAGGAACCGAATTGCATTACAGTCCGACCTGCTGAGTGCCGACCTGCTGGGACTCGAGAACGTTCTGGCTCTGACGGGGGATTATACCACGCTGGGAGACCACCCTCACGCTAAACCGGTGTTTGATCTGGACTCTCCCCAATTACTGGCCGTAATCCGGGATTTAAATGACGGGGTGGACATGGAGGGAAACGACCTAAAGGGCGCTACAAAACTCTTTCCGGGGGCGGCAGTAAATCCCGGTGCGGATCCAGTGGAGCCTCAGATCCACAAAGCCAAGATGAAGGCCAATCTAGGGGCGAGATTTTTTCAGAGTCAGGCGGTATACGAACCTCGACTATTTAAAGAATTTATGGAAAAGTTGCAGGAAGCTGGAGTGGAGGCGCCGGTCCTTGTCGGGATATTACCCCTTAAGTCACCGGGTATGGCGAGATTCATGAACCAAAACATTGCCGGCGCTTACGTACCGGAAGAAGTAATCGATGAACTCGACAGTTCTCCTGATACGGTGAAGAAAAGTTTAGAGATATGTTCCCGGGTAATTAAGGAAACCATAAAGTACTGTGAGGGTGTTCATCTTATGCCGATGGGCTGGGAGGAACATGTGCCCGAAATTATAAAGAAATCGGGTCTGGCGTGAATGATCGTCTGGAGTAGCTGGGTAAAGTATTATAGTTGGTTCCGAACTCGGAAAAATTTCTAGCCTGCTGCAAGAAGGAGTTGATCGGAAAGCTCTGAAGTCGTTTAATCATGGAGTGATAAAAATATCCATGCTAAGAAAACCAATTGAAAGAAGTAGGTTGAGCCGGACTTACAGGGCGATTTCCCGAGACCAGCTCGAATCCATTTTGAATAAGAATCTGCCCGAACACGAAACGTTATGGCTTGACAGGAAATACAATGTACCCGATCTGGAGCCTCTGAAACAAGCACTCTCTTCCTCCGTGCTTAGCGAGACCAAGCACAAAACTCACGACTACAACTGCGACAATTTCTCAGTTTACCTTCATAGCGTACTTTCGCTCGAATATGGTTGTAATGGCTGCGGTATAGTAATAAGCCTCAAATCGGGACAAGTTTTTAACATAATGATCGCCAGGGATCACGGTGACAGTAAGGTCTACGAGTACAGGCCAAAGAAAGATGCTCTAACCAAGGTAAAGGAAACGAACGACCCGGTTACGCAATCAAGGGGCAGACCATTCTTATTTAGCTAGTTCGCCAATATCTGTTTCTATTTAGGGGAAAACCTAAATATTTTCTATGGTTGCTTTATATTTATCGTCCCCTTCCAGGTGTTTGTAGTAGCAAAGTAGTGATTTTTTAGATATAGTACAGTTTCTCCGGGCCCCTTCGATCGAACCCTTCACGTTTATAAACCCCTCGTCCTGCCAGTTTACGACCCCGGTAAGCATCATGCCGTTCTCCAGAATAAAGTTTAGTGAATCCCCGGAGTCGATATAGCGATCCAGCTCTGCTTCGTGTCCGGTTTCCATACCCTGCCACCTCCTTTTATTATTTGTAGGCCAGCCTGTTTAACTGGTTTTGGCATACATCTGTTGCTTTAAACTGAGTTCCTCTCTCTTAGATTTTATGTGTTCTATCATCAACTGAGCCGCCTCTCTCGGGTCTTCTTCGAAAGCGAACTTTCCTCCAACCAGGTCCTCGATACCATCTGTCAGGTAATCCATTACGTTCTCCGACCCTGTTACGGGAAATGGTTCGTTTAGGACCGTGTACACTCCGGAAGCCACAAAATAGAAACCAATCGAGACTGCCTTTTC
>CAZYPS010000054.1:0-12365 GCA_964649445.1 uncultured Thermotogae bacterium
CTAATAGCTTCTCAGTCGAGGCAAACGCCCCTTCTACTTCCAAACCTGCTTTTTTGATATATTCCTCCCGTATTGGAATTCCATTATCTCTTAGGGCCTCTTTGTAACCTTCGAGCCTTTCAGCAAAACTAGATATCGCCTCAAACTCCAGGACAATCCCAATATTCTCATGTCCTTGGTCGATAAGGTGCTGAGTCGCCTTGTAAGCTCCACTTTTGTTGTCAGAATATACCTGATCGATTTCTACACCTGAAAGCTTCCTATCAATACAAACTACTGGTACTTCTTCTTCTAACAAAAATTGTAAATTATCCTTGCCTTCACTTGTCGGGGATATTATAAAACCGTCCACGCGTTTTGATTGTAAAAGGGAAAGGTTTCGCTTTTCCTGGGTCGTGTCTTCGTCAGTATTAGTTAGGATTAGACTAAATTCGTTTTCCCGAACGCAATCTTCTACACCCCGGGCAACCTGAGGAAAAAACGGATTTACTATATCCGAAACCACGAGAGCAATGGTTTTACTTTTCCCTTTGCTTAATCCCTGCGCTATAGGATCTGGACGATAGTTTAATTCCTCAATAGCTTCATTTACACGTTCGGTAAGTTCAGGGCTAACGTATCTGGTATCATTTATGACATGAGACACCGTTGTCACTGAGACACCGGCACGCTTTGCAACGTCTTTCATTGTGGGCACTCTGCATCTCCCCTCCTAACGGTTACAGAAGCATTTTTACAAAAAATAGTAAAAATATTTAAGACCTGTCTCAAGGATTTTAATTTGCTCTTAATTCGATCGTCGAGGCTAAATCAAATCATAACGGTCAGGTTAAAACTCAATTACATACGATTTCAACCCTCAGTTACGCCTTTCACTGAAGAGTTCAACAATGGGGGTTGTAGTCCCAAGTGCTGTGAGGTTCGAAGACCAAATTGGATACCTGGAAATAAAAGCACTTCCAATACTTCGACGGCTTTATCAGGAGATTTTATAAGCTTCTATATTTCTAGAAGTTTGTAAATTATAGTTTATTCTATTCAGAATCAAACTTCTGGAAGTCTCTGTTTTTAAATCCCCATACCTCAGGATAAGCGAGTCTGAACGAATCCCTAAAACAGCCCCACCTTTTGTCAGTCTGCAGTTTTGCCTTTAACTTCTTCCGCATCTCCCTGGCTTCTTCTTCATGGCTCCCTTTCTTTAGTAAATTTGTGTAATTCTGGTCTTCAAGCAAATACAGCTCGTCATATTCCGAAGCTAAGTTGAACGTGTACATATAATGACGTCCATCGCCAAGCTCAACTTTGAGAGCAACAGCGGGATTTGGTGTTACGTGCCAGAATGTTTCAAATACTATTCCTTCTCCGTGTATTTTCTCTCTATTATTTATACAATCCAGCAGGCTCTTACCATCGAAAAATGCTGAGGGGTCAATTCCCTCTATATCAAGAAACGTAGGGGCGATGTCCATAAGCGAAACCAATTCTTGAATGTTTTTTCCCGCGTACTTGTTTTCCGGGAGCTTCATAACTAAAGGTACATTGCTAACTTTCGGGTGACCGTAGGTTCCTTTATCTATCAATCCCCTTTCGACGTTCATCTCACCGTGGTCTCCGGCGAAAGCAATCATACAGTCCTGATACAGATCCCTTGTTTTCAACGCTTCTAAGAAGTGGTTTATTGCTCTATCCATAACCTCAATTTGTAATAGGTTTGTTACTATATAGTCTCGAGCTGTTTTTTTATCGTATAATCCCCAGTTCTTCCGATATTGATGGTAGACAAGTGGTTCAAAACCCGGTCTTTGAAACTCATCCTTTTTCAGATCCAAATAAGTTTGTGGCAGCTCAACTGAATCCTTCAGGTCGTCAAGCCGTTTCCGGGCATACTGTTCGGGAACGAAGAACGGCTGGTGGGGAGAGAAAAAATCTAGTTGCAAAAAGAGCTTTTCTTCGGAACTCCGTTGGTTTAACATAATATCCAATTTCTTTACTGCCTTTTTAACCAGGAAAAAGGGGTACGTAGCTTCAATGGGAAATTCTCCCCCATCTTTATCAGTTATCCAGCCCCCGTAAAAGTTTCCTTCAGTTTGCCTGTCCTGTTGCAAACCGTTAATAATTTTGCCGAATCTGAGTCCCTGTATTCCAAAATCAGCAAGATAATCCCGGTACTCATCGTCCTCCTGGATCGGAGGAGCCCATTGATCCCAGGGAGTGTCGTTTTCTCCAAAAACCTTAATAAACTTTTCAGCCCCTACATGACATTTCCCGACATGGCGAATAATATGGCCTTCGTTCTGTAAATACTCCTGAAAGATGGGGTCATCTAACCTCAGTTCAGACTGGATACCAGCGTGAGCTCTTCCTTTATTTACCAACAAATATGGATATCTCCCGGTAAAGAGAGAAGCTCTGGAAGGTCCACACAAAGGAGAAACGGACGTAGCATTTGTAAAATTCACCCCAGAACTCTGCAGTTCTTTCATGGCCGGAGTTTTAATTTCTCTATAGTAACTACTACCTTGGGAATAACTTTCCGGAGGTATCATATCTACCGTTAACAGGATCTTTAAACCAGGTCCCTCGAGATCCCTCCTATTATAAGACCCTTGCTTGCTCATATTGTCTAAATAACCTACGGATTCATCGTTTTCCATATGGAGATTCCAACCTTTTCCTTATTTTTTGTCAAAATTCGGAACTGGACCAATGTAAAAATGGATAACCCACTTCAATAAGGTGCAGTTCTGATGGGTAAAGGATCTTCCGTCAGGATTAATTTATCCAGTAGTTTCCTTATCAACCTCTCTCTTACCTCCTGGTACTCTCCTAAGCTCCACAAGTTTTCGTATTCCTCGGAGTCTTTCCGCAAGTCATACAATTCTCCATAGGATTTTCCTGGGTAGTAAGTCAGCCGCCATTCCTCAGAACGCAAAGTCTTTATGTTAAAACCCCAGTCCCCGCTGTTTTGTTCCGTCAAGGCAAAATCGTATCCAATCCCCGTGTTGCCATTTAACATAGGTGCTAAAGATCTTCCCTGAATCCCGGCCGGAAGTTCTATACCGGCAAGTTCAGATATAGTGGGCCAGATATCCGTGTGTTGGGTAATCTCAGTAGACCTTGAAGCACAGCCAGTTGTTTCGGTTCCCTTAATTATCAGGGGTACCCGAATCAAGGAATCGTAATGAAAAGGGCCTTTAAAGATAAGTCCGTGGTCTCCAAGAAGTTCTCCATGGTCGCTAGTAAAGATAATTATTGTATCTTCGTACTGCCCCGCTTCTTTTAATTTCTGGACGATTCGTCCGATATTTTCATCTATCAACTTAACCATCCCATAATACCTGGCCCGAACCTCTTTATAGTCCTGCGGCGAAAAGGTATAGAAATTATACTTCTCATTTCCCGGGCTTTTACCTTTCATCATTTCTTCAAAGTGAGGCGGCTTATCTTCCATTTCGCCTTCTTTCGGCATTATAGGTAGGGTAACGTCCTCAGGATCGTACATAGAAGCATAAGGTTCCGGCGGGTCGAATGGATGATGGGGATCAACAAAGGAACACCAAGCGAAAAAAGGCTCTTCCATGTTATCCTCTATAAAATCAATTACCCTGTCGCTTATCCAGGTGGTCTGGTGTAAATTGGGGTCTATTTCGTTTTCCTCTACCTGGGGCGGGACTCCTTCTTCTCCCAACCCTCCCAGATCCTTCTCTATCTTCTTCTCACCCTGCCTCTTAACGTATTCATAAGCCTGTTGGTCTTTTTGGTTTAAGTACTCCAGATACTCTCCCTTTTTGCTATCGTTTGTTATGTGTGTTACTTGGAAACCAAAGTCATCCTCAGGCCAGCTTTTTACCGGATCTGCTCCTGTACCTAATTGAGGTGTAAGATGCATTTTCCCGAATGCACCGGTTCGGTAATTATTCCTCTTTAGCACTCGGGCAATTGTTTGCTCGCCCTCTCTCGCCGAGACGCCGTTTTCTCGCAAGCCATGATTTCTGGGATACCTACCAGTGAATATAGTCATCCGGGAAGGAGAACAAACCGGATTTTGAGTAAAATGGTTGTCGAAAACTACCCCGTCGGATGACAAATTACTTAAATTTTTGGTTCCGACCAATCTATTGCCATAAACGCTTAAAGCCGAACTCCTTAATTGGTCAGCGGTAATTAATAGAATATTTGTTTTCTTATCCATAGTATCACCCATTCGGAGCTCTCTCGCTCAGACAAAAGTATTTCTGAAGTAGTTTAAAAGCTTCGATACTTCAAATCATTTAACTTCCGTTAAGAACAAACTCTATCATCAAGAAATCTTATTTTTAGCTGCCCAAAAACTTTTCTTTTCCATAAAGGACCTGTCAAGCTAAAAACCAGAACTTCTTCTCTCCTCAACTTTAAGTAGCCATTTCATCGAGAAGGGCCATCACGTATTAAAATCCATTTCCCATTTACTGTCTCGGCATCTAGCCTTTCGAAAAACAATTAATCCGACTGATTTGTTTGTTAAACTCTTTTAATATTAGGATTTGTAAAAACGTCGTGCTCATCTCGGCTAGTACTGGAAAATTCCGATACAACTGCCCCCTCGTTACCCGCTTGGAACCAATGTTTCGTGTTTGGTTGAATGGTATATTGCTCTCCAGGTCTCAACCTTATTTCTTTGCCAACCGTATAATACTGTTCGTTACCGTCAGGGGGAGAACAGGCTGGATTATCCGTCGGTTCTCCTTCCACATAAAGGTACACTTCACCCCATCTACACCTAAAAGTCTCCTTCTTGCCTGGTTCTCCTTTAACTTTTGGGTGCCGGTGTTCCGGACAGGTCTGGCCAGGCAAGATTACGAGTTCTTTTGCGCAGTAACGATCGGTATTTACGTAGGTAAGGATCTGCAAGCCGATCTCTTTAATTCTGTTTAACCCCAGATCGGTTACCTCAATTTGTTCCTCTTCGGTAAAAGTAATTGCGATACTAGCCTCATCCAATAACTTTAGAGTAATGGCTTTTGCCTCTTTTCGATCCATTTTTCCCTCCTTTCTTTACCTATCCTAAACAAATGGGAGCAACACCACTCTGGACAGCCGGCTAGCCACTTGGTGAGTTGCATTAATATCTATTAGTCCTAGCTGATCTGCCTTGAAATCACATGAGTTTCGCTTTTAAGCATGTAGTTCCGATCAGATCCGAGAAAATTATTTTGCTTATTCGGTTTGTAATCTCCAAGTTTTAATCTCATGAGGCGCAAAAGTCTGTTTAATCGTGCCGGCTTTAACTTCTAACTCCTCAACCTTCTCTTCAGCCATATTACTACAATAGACCTCTGACAAGTTCTTATTGATAGTTATTTCTCCACTTACCTCATCGTCCGTAATGTTATAGATCCTCAATATGAAACCTTCTTCATCTTCCACCGTTTTTAGAGAGCTCAAGTTTAGAGATTCGGGCTTTACTTCTACAAAAGAAAAACTACCTGGCAACGACCCGCCTTCAGGGGGGACTTGGTTGTCTTGATGACTTATAATGCGACCGCTACTGAACTCATGGGCGTACTTATGGATATTTGATTTTTTCCATGAACCTCCATGAGGCATCACGGCGTAGGAAAATTCGTACTCGCCCAGACACTGAGCACCTGGTGTCGGAAGTTTTCTCAAGCTTCCTATAGTACTGTTACGAGACAGGAAATCATCGTTAGCCAGCCAACCCACTGAGCGCAACAGGGTCAACGCAATAGTATCGTTTTCTATGACTTCATATTCCTGCAATCCCTTATTGAAAACAGCCAGGCCTGATTCGCCAGTACTGATATCGACGAAGGATTTTTGAGGGTAAGTGGTGACCTCACTTTCTATTTCTGAGTCCTCGTATTCTTTATGAATAGATCTCTTGTTTACTGTAAACGCCCCTTCTGCATGGGAAAATTCAACCTCCTTCCCTAAACTAAATAGGCTCCGTAATCTATGGTCCTTAGCTTTGTTATCCACGGTGGTATTTATCTCTACGTAAGGCTTGTCTATTCCTAAGCTTACCAAAGAAGATATCCTGCAGTGGTTTTTTTGGGAAGAGCGCTTTACTCTATCTTCCGAAAGACTTTCCGGAACTTCCAACTTATGTTCGACCTTGTAACTGGCAATTATCGGTCCGGCATGAACCAACTCCACATTCGTTACGCTATGGGCACCGCTATGTACGACCTCGTCAATTTTCGGTCGGGAGTAATTATACTCATCCCCGGCATCGCCCATATCCTCAAACTTATTCCAGCCGGAAAATTCACTGCCACGTTTCTTATCCTTGACAACTAAGGCACCATCGTCCCCGATCGATACCCTTAGATAATCGTTTTCCATCGTATTATTTTTTCGATTTACTTGGACTCTACCTGTCAAGCCAGGAATACCTTTCTCTTCAGCGTGGCTGTATATATTTTTTTCGTCTTTTCCAGTAAAGTACAAACCGTAAACTTTAAAGCCAGTAGGAGGGATATCTTTCACAGGAAACGAGACATCGAAAACCTTCTTATCTACCCTTTTGGCCAACCTATCTGGTTCTGGTTCAATATTGATCTCGGTTTTCTCGTCGAGAACTTGATATGGCAAGATATTGCCGTCTCCGTCTTTTAATTCAAAATCCTCTACTTCGTCCTCCACTTCGTGTTCAATCCCAAGATCTTCTCTCTTTATCCCTTCAAATGGAGTATTAAGTTCAATCTCAGTCTTAACTGAACCCGAATAGGGCTGATCTTCGGAATTAAAGACTACCAGCATATAATCCGCATTGCTTATTTTCTCGTTATTTATTTCCCTGGCCAAAGAGTCGAATGCTTTGCTCAATATCTCATCACAAATTTCCTCAGCCCAGTCGTATCGGGTTAACATTTGGTCATGAACTTCATCTATGCTACAGCCACAGATGCCATCGTGTGTCTGGTTTTTTAAGAGATACTCCCAGGCTTTATCCACTAGCTTTTTGTGGTTTTGGCCCTCAAAAATGGCACTGATTGTGGAAAAGGGCTCAACCCATTTTTCCAGCAAAGTTTCAAGCTTTGAATTTCTGGTCTTCAAATATGATCTCGTTGAAAGTGTCCCCGGAAATATCTCCCCTCGATCCGTTGAACGTCTCAATTCACCATTTACTTCGCTCAATTCCGGGTCCTCTTCTTCGACCGCTTCTTTAAGGCTGTTCGTAAAATCACGCAAGTTACTATGCTTGAGTTCGACGTCGGTAAATTCCTCGTTGAGTCTATCAATGATATCTGGCACGTGGGGTTGAGCTTCCAGATGATCGCACCCGTTCATCAAGATGATTTCGTCAGTAACAGCTCGTTGTTTTTCTCTCTGAAGGACCTCACGGATAAAATTACCGGCTTCCCCTTTTTTCTCTGGAATACTCGCCAGGTTACAGTAACCCTCATACAAAAACGTGGTTAAAGTTTCGGACCCATCGTCACCTTTCCAGAGAAACTGTGAATCCTCGATCCGTTCCCCAACTCCACGCCAGAGTAAGGCATTTTCTAGACCAAAGCCGTCCAGAATCGCTGGCATTTGAGATATGTGTCCGAACATATCGGGAATATAACCAATTTTCATAGGTTCACCAAATTCCCGAGAAACTTTCATCCCTTTTAGAAAGTTTCTAACTATCGATTCGCCACTAACCAGGAACTCATCTGGTAGTACATACCAGGGTCCTATGTTGACGTTACCTTCTTCAATGATTTTTTTGAGTTCCTCCTTCCGGTCCGGCTTTACATCCAAGTAGTCCTCCAGAACGATAGTCTGACCATCCAGTGTGAATTCGTACTGAGGTTTTTCTTTTAGAACTTCCAGCAAATTATCAATTAGATCGACCAAACGAACTCTAAATTGCTGGAAAGTTAAATACCACTCGCGATCCCAGTGGGTATGAGAAACTATATGAACTGTATATTCATTTTCTTTCCCGGAGTTGGAATTCATGGATACCTCCTAAAAGTAAATCTAAAGCAATCTTTAATCAGCTCTTTACTGCCCCTGCAGTCAATACTTTTACTACGTATCGCTGTAAAAGCATAAAAATTATGGCAGGAGGAAAAACTGTCAGAACTCCTACTGCAGCGATTAATTGAATATCACGAGCCGATCGTCCTGCCTGAAAATTAAATAAACCGACTGAAATAGGATAAAGTGCCGTCTCATTAAGAAGAATAAATGGTATTATAAACTGAGACCAGCTAAGCAGAAAAGCAAATATAGAAGCCGAGACGATACCGGGAGCGGCAATCGGCAAAGTGATTTTAAAGAGCGCATCTAACCGCGAACAGCCACTAATCATGGCCGATTCTTCTATTGATTTTGGTATAGAGTCAAAAAACCCTTTCAACAACCACGTAATCAGGGGGATTAAAAAGGAAATATAAACTAAGATAACCCCAAAATGGGTATTTAACAATCCCAATCTGGAAAAATATCTATATAAAGGAATAGCAATAATAAGCGGAGAGATCATCTGGAACAACAGGATAGTTACCAAAAACGTCATCCTGCCTTTAAATCTGAAGCGAGAAAAGCCATATGCACCTGGAATCGTTACCACGAGCGTACCTAAAGTAGACAAACTAGCTATTTTAAAGGAGTTAATAAGAAATCGAAATAGCTGTCCCCGCGAAAAGGCGACCAGAAAGTTCTTTATCGTAAATGGTTCAGGGATAAGGTTTGGCGGATAGGAAAAAAGTTCCTGCGGGGTTTGCAAAGACAAAGACAATATCCATAAGAGGGGGCCGCCGAAAAATAAGATCACCAGGAAATAACCTAAATAAACAAGGTAATCCCCTAATTTATTCCTCTTTTCTCTACTCAATTTAATTCCGTTCAACATATTAACCCCCTTCTACTTCCATTCGGTTATAGTATATCAGCGAGAAGGCGAGGTTTAATACAAGAAGTATGACAGCGATAGCAGTTCCCCGGCCAAGATTTAGCGAGTCAAAAATGGCAGAATAGGCGTGCAACGCAAGGACCTCGGTGGATTTACCGGGCCCTCCTCCCGTTAATGAAATTATCATATCAAACGTGTTGAAGGTGTAGATGGTTGCAAGAACCAAATTGATATATATGAACGACTTCAACTGGGGCAGGGTTATATACCTAAAGGATTGAAATACTGAAGCTCCGTCTACTTTAGCCGATTCATACAATTGGTTGGGAATCTGTTGTAACCCGGAATACTGTAAGAGCATACTAAATGCAGTCCCCCGCCATATGTTGGCAACGGTAACAGAAACAAGAGCCCAGAAAGGCGAGTACAAAAAGGGTAATTTACCCAGCCCCGCACTCTGCAACATGAAATTGGCAACCCCGTAAGGAAAACCACTCAGGATTATCTTCCAGATGATACCTATTGCTACCCCAGGGATTATCCAAGCGCTTAGTACGATAGTTCTTGTTAAGGTGGTGCCGATTAACCCCCTTTCCTGTCCCCTGTTAAGCAAAAGTGCAATTCCCAGTCCGAGAAGCATTTGAAATAACAAGCTAAACCCCACGAATAGGAACGTTATCCTTAAGATTTGATAAAAATCTCCACTCGTAAGTAAATTTACAAAATTGGAAAACGAATAACTCGTCGCCGGAGCAAGTAAAGTCGCGTCTGTAAAACTCAGCCTTAAAACGTCCAGTATGGGGTAAAGATAAAAAAGCCCTAAAAAAAAGGTCAGGGGCAAAAACCAAAAAAATGGCTTTCTTACCAAATACTTGACACTCTTTATCGGCATTCACCTCTTCATCAGTACGATTTGATTTATATTAAATATTCCTGCCACCCCGTCTAAGAAATGGGATGGCAGGAGTGAAAACATCCTTTCCCATCTATTCTTCTTTGTAAACTTCCATTACGCTTCTTTTCATGTCCTCCAGGGCCTGCTCGGGAGATTTTGTTCCAGAAACTATCTCGCCAAAAGCCACTTGGAACGCTCTCGAAATGTCAGGATAGATCTCAAATCCTGGCCTGAGCTGACTCAATTTCAGCTGATCGGTAAACTGGTCCATGAAGGGGTCCTCTTTGAAGGGGGCATAGTCTTTAGTAACGCTTTCCCTTGTGGGAAGCCACTTTCCTCCAAAGTTGACCTTTGCCATTCCTTCAAAGTTCCCATATACGTGCCAAATAAAGCTGAATGCAAGGCGTCTTTTCCTCTCGTCTTCAGCAAATACGCCGTAAGTCCATCCTCCAGCTCCGATTACCGGGGTGTCTCCCTCAAACGCCGGAGGTTTCGCGACTGCCCACTTTTTCTCAAATTCCTCTTCGCCCATTAAATCCCTGAGAGATCCGTAATGCCAGTTACCATTAAGAGTGAACACCGGGTTGGCAGAAGAGATCGCAGCATCTAGATCCTGACCACTTGCAAGGCTGCTTACTCTTCTCGGCATAACTCCCGAATCGACCAGCTCTTCAACTAGCTTCAGCACATCCAGCATCTTCTGTCTATTTTCACCTTCGAAGAAAACGGGGCGACCGTCCTCGTTAACCAGCTTTCCTCCATGAGCCCAATACGTACCCCAGAGATCGAAGGCAGTGTTCTCATAACGGCCTCCAGTTGTTAAGAAGCCCGTATTAACCTCCGGATTCTCCTCCATTATTTTATTAGCTTTAGTTATTAGCTCGCTCCAGGTCTTGGGAGGCTCGTCCACTAGGTCTTTCCTATACCAGAGCGGCCTGACATCCGTATTCCAGAACAAGGCCCTCATATTTCCGTCCTCGCCCGAGACGTATTCCCTGTAAGCAGGATAAAAATCTTCTTTTTGCTTTTCTGTCAGGTACGAATCCAGTGGCTTTAAAGCATTTGGAACTCCTCTGATGAAACGAGGAACCCAGAAAGAATCGAGTGCTGAAATATCGGGGGCATTTCCCCTATCGGCAGCCTGGAACAATTTCACCATGGACTCGTGAATTTGACCCCAGGGCATCTTATTTTCAAATTCTATTTTCACGTTGGGGTGTTTCTTGGCCCACGAACTCATCCTTTCAACGATGGCCTCAGAGCCCGCTGAACGCATGCCAAACCCTTTATGCTGCCACATTGTAAGAACTGTATCAGCGTCCGGATTACCGATTCTTTCTCGCGTAACCCATTCATATTCATCTTCTTGGGCTTGGAGTCCCATAAAACTAAAAGCCACTAGCGAGACCAGTACAGTCAAAATTACTATCGTCATTTTCGAGGACTTTTTGTTTACCATAATTTGTCACCTCTAGATTATTTGTTCAACTGGGTTAAAAACGCCTGGTAAGACTATATATCAGCTAAAATTCGGAATTTTCACCTCCTCCTTGCATTAATTCTAAATTCAGTGAAACGATCAAAAAAATTTATTTTATAATTCTAACTTGAACTTAGTTCCCTCTAATCCAGCCTGCAAAGCCACAAACTACTGAATTAGACACAGATTTCGATTTACTTCAAATTGTGCCTTTTATTGGCTAGAGCAAGAACAATCTCAACTTGTTTGCTCTGTCAAAACCAAAAGCTCAATCATTTAAGCGCTTGCTTAAGCGCTTAAATGTAATATACGGGAAATCTTCTTACTTATCAATGCTGTTTAACTGGAAAATATTCCTTACATAAAAATGAGGTAAATTACTTTATGAAATATACTTGCAAAAGTTGGAGACAGGGAGTTCGTATTTACATAGGAGAAATTTAAATGAAACTATAAGGAACTTCCAAGAAGTATGGTAAAAAGTCAGGTTATTAGAGCCAAATGCCAATCAAAGAGCAACTCTGAGCAACTCTTATTTTCGGATATTGCAAGATGTTCTTTGGGTTTATCTCAAGATTCAAGCTTCCTATACTTCATAAGTTTTCGTTTGTATAAACCCGTGGTGAGTTAGACCAAGATAAAAGATATCCTTCAGAACCCTGCAAAAGGCATACTAGGTGAGCTGGTGGGTGGTGCTGGACTTGAACCAGCGGCCTCTTGCACGTCAAGCACCCGGACACCTACATGAACGGCGCTAATACAGTTTGTGAAAGAGCTTCAGAGATTTCCAGAAAGCCTAAATCTGGAAAACTGCGCCTGCTTCCTCAAACCTCCGTTCTCTTTCATTATTAAAATTCCCGTTGTTTATTCAAGGAATTAGGAGGATTTTATGTTGTCTATCGGTGAGGCTTCCTTGAAGTTATCCTTGACCGCCTTGTTGTTCATGTGGACGTATCTCATAGCGGTCTCCATCTTTTCCCAACCAAAGTAGCGTTTTAAAGCAAACGGTTCCATCCCATTTTTTACAGCCAAAGTGGCTGCAGTGTGTCTTAAAACGTGTGGTGATACTTTCGTATCTTCTAGGTTTGCCTTCTTCTGCAACCTAGTAATTATCCTCTGGACATGTCTGGTTTTCAATT
>CAZYPS010000055.1:0-11899 GCA_964649445.1 uncultured Thermotogae bacterium
AGTGGTTCCTCGAATTCAGGGTAGCGAACTTCTACAGCATACGGGCTTAAGACAGAGCTTTTGGTTTTGATTTCTTCAAGATCTGGTTCGTTCTTCATTGCTAGCGATACGAGGTCTTCGATATCGTGAGTTGGAGGAAACTCGATTTCCTTCCAGGTGAGATAACCTTTCAAATATTTTTCTGCCGCTTGCTGGGCGTGGTAAGTAATGATATCAGTGAACGGTTCCTCGTCATTCAGCACTCGGCGAGCGGTAAGAAGGTCTCTTTTCGCCTTCTTGAGCCAGCTCTGAACTAGATCCCTTTTACTCTTTTTCATAAATAACTGTACCTCTATCCATAACCCTGGAAATAAAAGCCTGGGGTACTTCGCTCCATTCCTCTACCTCCTCCGGGGTATAAACTAGAACATCCTTTGGAATTATTAGACCGGATAGGGCTTTATAGGCAGGTACGGATCGCTTGTAGCGAGGAAGATCTGATTCTTTTATTATGAGTATATCGACGTCGCTGTCTTTTGTTGGTTCACCGTAAGAATACGATCCAAATAAGATAATTTTGAGGGGATCAAGCTCTTTTACAAGCCTATCAACCATTTCCTCAAGAACTTCATCGTTAAGTTTCTTTATGATTTTTGGTTTTTTCGTCGTCTCCATTTCACACCTCTATAAAACCATTTAAGTATAGCTAGCTAAGTGTGAAATTCCAAAATTATCCCAGGTAAGAATTAGATTGTCTTTTCAATTAATTTCTGCAGAAAAATGACGGGTTGAGGCTGTATTATCGGCCTAATTCCTCAACCAAAAATTCTTTCGAGAAGATCTTAAGATCTTCAACGTTAAGTAAAAATGGCTTCACGTCTTCCTCCACAGCGGGCCATGAGACCTCGTTTACTTTCTCCAGAAGCAGGGTTCTCCAGTTTTTCTCGGTTATTTTCGCACCTTTATAGCCTGTCTGAATAAGTGCTTTGTTCAGATAACCGTAATTTGGTTCAATTCCCTCCCATCTATTTAGGTAAAACAGCAGGTCAAAGAAGTCTCTCCCTTTGGTCCATTCGCGCTGTAAAATTGCGTGACATTTGCCGGCAATGAAACTTGATTTATCGTGATGAATTAACGCCACTGGAAAGTATTCGTTTATCAGGGAAGTCTCTGTCGAGAATCCACTCGGCGGGTTAGTATCTATCTCCAGTTTGATATTCAACTTTTGATTGGGATGGGGCGAGATACCGGCCTCTTTGAGTAGACCTCCAGCGAATTTAATGGACGGGTTTTTGACGTTCCCTTCCGATGAGGAACAAATTTTGACTCTGATAGGCGGCTTTGACATGATAATTGAGCTTGTCTGTTTCGGGGCAAAAGTTGTCTTCCCTGTTTTTCTGGTCTCTCTATGGTTCTGCACCTTTCTTCCACGATGTAAACTGTCTTGCTCAATCGTCGGAGAAGCCATCCAGTGTGCCTAAAGCTTTATCTTTCTCCTTTCGATCCAGCTGGGACTTCTTGATCGCCCGCTCGAAGATACGTATGGTCTGATCGAAAAGTTCCCTGTCGACGGGATAGGGAATACCGTCTTTGCCCCCGTGGGCAAAGCTGAACCGGGCGGGGTCTTTGAAACAGGCCTTTTCTCCGTAGACCAGCTCCGCGGTCAGGCTCAGTGCGCGGATGGTTTTGGGTCCTACTCCTCTGGTCCCAAGCAATTCTTCAAAATTATCCGGCTGTCGCTCGTAGGCTTTCAGCAGGGACCGATCCAGCCTCTTTGGATTCAAATCTTCGAGCAATATATGGTGTCGGTCGGGCATGTCCAGGGATTCTTCCTTGAGCTTCTGTAAATCGACAATTAAGTCTTCCGGATTTTCGTGAGAAAGCTCCACGCTGACCTCTCTGTTGTCTTCGCTCTCTTCATCCGCGAGGTTCAGGGGCTTTCCGCGCTCGTCGGAACATATAGCGGAGTGAGGCCGGTCCAGGAAATTCAATTGATCGAGGTTTACCCAGTGGTATCGACGAGCCATGCCGTTATCATCGTTCATTCCCTGTTGAACGGTAGACCACCGACCGCCTTCGTCGAAAAAGAAGCTATGGTGATACAGCTGGTAGCCGTCCTGGAGTGCAGCGCTGTCCACCTTGGCGCTCATCCTGCTCGCGTATACGAGAGGGGAAGGATCCATACCAGTGCGGTCGCCGGCTTCCCTGATCTCGTCGGGTGCTTTCCGCGAGGCACCACCCTTACCTCCGGCGACGTAAAGGCCCAGATCATCGCCCAGTCCCCGTTCCAGAGCGACCTTCAGTGCGCCGCAGGTAGTTGTGGTAACTCCGCTCGAATGCCAATCAAATCCCAGAACGGCACCTAAAGATTGGAACCAGTAGGGATCGGAGATTCGCTCCAGAAAACCCTCGGTTCCGTACTCGTCCACGACGGCTGCGGTAATCGAACCACCCAGTTTAACCATCCGGTTAAACAGCCACCGCGGTGCTTTGCCCGAATGAAGCGGGAGATTTGCCGTGCCCGTGCGCATGGTTGTCATCCAAATGCTATCAAACTATCCTGAAAGGGGCAAGCGCCAGTCCTCTCCCGAGAAATATCGAGGAAACTATCCGGGGTAACAAGATAGCCAAAAACAGCCGTTACGGAGAAATGAACCCAACGCAAAAGTGCGCCCCAAATACGGCGAAAAGGCAGTAGGATTTTTGGCAGTGTCACCGTAGTATTCAACGAAGTAACCGGCAATTAGGAAGGGAAAGTATGTCTTTTGACCTATCCGCTCGAGCATGGGAGCTCGAGCTGCTGGTGAGATGCAAAATTTCAGTTCGCTGAAATCAGATTTAAGAAAGATCTAAAGTGGTGAAAGAAACGAGATGGTGTAATAAAGAAAGTCCATAATTTTCTGTAAACATATCTCTGGTTGATCTAAACGATGTTGAGTTCTGGAAACTTTATTTCATCCCGAATTTCGAATATCTCAATTATTTTTGACCGCAGCGATTCGAATTGGTCCTTTTCTATTGATTTGTAGTTATGCGTGAGAAAAGAAGTATTGCGGGTCCTCATTACCTTCTTGAGCTCGTCCTCGTGCTGGAGGTACTTTTCTCCGATCTCGTTTCCGAGCTCATTGAGTAACAGGAAGTTACCTTTTAGTCCGAGTTCTACAGCATCTTCGTCCTGTTTTTTGTTGAGATCGGGACGCAGTTTTTCGGGAATAAGTTCTATCGGCACGGAGTTGGTGTGGTGGCCGAGCTCCTCGTAGATTTCTACCTGGCCGATCATTTCGACTGTCCTGTACAGGCGAACGGTAGCATCGTCGTACTTTCCTTCCTCTCCCCGCCTGGTTGCGTTCCAGAACATGTCGACCGCCAGCTTGCGGCCTATCCTCTTTTCGAAGTCGAAGCCAAAAGTCTCCTCCTGAAGCTCGCTTAGGAAGTGAATGTTTTTATTCGTCTCCTCTACGGAGAAAGTGAGGTCGTTGTTCGGCTGTGCCAGGTCCTGGTAAGTTGCGAAATCATCCGTGCTTTCCTGTAGCTTTTCCTTTACCCCCTGGTAATGAAACCTGTCCCAGCGGGAGTAGCCCTCCGCCAACTCCCGAATTGCGTTTAACAGGTACTCGTTCCTGTCAGAATAGAGCTTCTCTTTCTGCAATGAATCAATGTAGTCGATGACGGTTTGAAACCTATAATTGTTGAAATTTCGCTGGATCTTGCGTTTCGATTCGAGCGCCCGGACCTCCCAGGGGTTCGATGAGGCGAGAACCTCTTCCATGCCGCCTTCTATATAGCTGGAACCGTCGCTTTCACTCCTGTTTTCTCCCATGTAGACGTAGCGGTAACCTTCTCCGAAGGTGGCGGAAATGAGAGCGTAGCGGAAGCCTTTCCCCAGCGTAGCTGCCACTAGGGCGGAAGACATGACCTTGCTGCCGCCGGCGTAGTCAAGGAGCGTTTCATTTGGATAGATGTTCTCCCCGGCCAGGGCATCCACTGCCTGATTGGCCTTTTCAAAACAATGGTTGAAATCCAGCGGGTCGTCTATAGTTACGAATAACTTCTTTAATTCTCCGTAGCCGAATTCTCGTCCGATCGCATTGAAGGCCTTCTCGTCCTCGCGGGGGGTATAAAAACAGATTACCTCCGGTTCGAGGCTTTCAATACTGTTGATCAACGGTTCGGAAAGGGTATCGACGGTAGCGATAAGTCCTCTCATGTTTTTCTCCTGGTATGTAGAACATAATTTCTAAATCTCGATTCACGTCCAGAATGTTTAACGTCAACCTTAGTTCACGGTTTCTAATAACTGCATACAAATAGATTTTACAAAGTCCGAGGCAAAATTGAAATATTTGTGGAGTACCTCGTAAAAAATCGAGCCCTGAGTGTATCGTTGCCTCAATGTAATCATCTGGGGGAAGGTACTGTAAATCGGGACACTTTTTCTTTGGAACAGGTCCTTTTCTCCCGAAGAGGATCTTCGAAAAAGGACCTGGGGTTTTTAAGGATATTAAGTCATAGTCGGACTAAAATTCTTATTGTGAAGACGTAATAACGCTGAAGCTACCCGGGCAGAATCATTGCATTATTACAAACGCAATAGCCGCTGTACTACTCAGAATTCAAATTTGAGCCCAACGTGAAAAGTATTGTCAGCTACACCCAATAGCGTGCTCAAGCTTTCTCCGCCGTCAGAGAATGTCAGGTTTCCAAACCCAATATAGTTTACTCCTCCCAGGATAGCGGATAATTTTCTGTTAGTTGGTGATGTAGTCCATATAACGGTGAAGAAGGGTCCTTGCTTACGATTTTCTTACCACTTAACACCGGAACAACTGGAAATTCCCTTGCTTCAGGAGCCTATATGTTTTCGCCCAATTTGGTTAGTTTTTCCATTTATTCTATAATTCTCGAAGCGTAAAACAACGATAGATTTTTAACTGAGAACCTTGGTGCTGAACGGAAAACAGCCGATTCATCCCCAGGGCAAGCCTGAGGCATTCGCAGCTATTATTGGTAAGGCTAGGACTCTAGTAGAACTCAGAACTCTAGGTATCTATGACACCCGCGCCCTTTGAATCTCTTTATGGCTCCAAAGTATTTGTTAAGGTCCAAGTAATTTTTACCACTCGGGATCGAAGGTACCCTCATTTATCTTCTTTCGCAAAGCCAAAAGAAGAGGGTGAGCTTGAAACCAAAACTGAAGCTCGCTTTCTCGGTAGAAGTTGCCGTCAATGCCTATGTATAACTGGCCCTCTCCGCGTTGACCCGGAACTCTTGACAACAGATTTGATAACCAACCTTCCTTTCTGCCTTTATTTCGGTCGGGTGGGGGACCCGGATGTTCCTTGAGGCAGTAAAGATTTTGAAGCACTTCTACTGGGTCATCCTGGTAACACCGGACCTTGTATGAAAGGTAAGTCTCAATCAACTGGAGCAGCCTCTCTTCCAGCGCCTCGATGTCCTCATTAGTCCCGAACTTTTTCTTCTGAAATTTAGGTTGGCCCATAGCACCCTCTCCGACAATCGTTGGACACAGTCCGGAGCTTTTGTTCTGGAATTCTCGATACAGAAGCCTTCGTTATGCTGGCCAGGCCGCTTGAGAAAGAGCTTTATTCCACGCGCTCTTCGCCGGCGGCGGCTGACACTGCCCTTTTTCTTCCTATCAAACCCTGTGGCCGCCAGCGCAAGAGACCTACAATCACCAAACCCACCAACAAGGTTCTAACATAGGGAACTTGTGTGGATGCAAGCGGCAAGTAACCTGCTCCGAATTCACTTAAAGTCCAGACCAACCAGATGGTGAAGGCACCGGCAATCGAACCTTTGTTATTTCCCGTACCGCCAGCCACCACCATAACCCAGATGATGAAGGTCGCCATCACGTCCCCAAAGGATTCCGGGTTGATGTACTGTTGATAATGGGCATAAGTAGCACCGGCTATTCCCACCAACATGGAGCCCAGGACCAAAGACTGCATTCGATAGTGCCAGACGTCCTTACCCAGCATCTCCGTCAAGTGTTCGTCCTCCTTGATTGCCAGTTGCAGTCGACCCCAGGGTGAACTGACAATCTTTTCCAGGATGAAGTATAGGATGAGCATGATGGCCAGTACCAGGAAACCGTAAGCCCAGTTCGCGTTTGCCGGAAATACGTTGCTCAAAGGTTTGGGAATTCCGCCCATCCCCCATACCCCAGCTGTCAGCCACTGTTCGTTTTTGAAGAACAAAACCATACTTCGCCCCAGCCCAATAGTGGCAATTGCGAAGAATCCGAACCGCAATCTCAGGGTGGGTAAGCCGATCAGCCAGCCGAAAATACCAGCTACTATCGCCGCTCCCAGCAGCCCCACGGGAAAAGGCAAGCCGAAGCCACCGAGATGGCTGCCAGGGCCGGTGGTTAGAATCGCAGAGGTGTACGCACCGGCAGCAAACCAGCCGGCAATGCCAATATTAAACAGTCCCGTGTAGCCCCACTGGAGGTTAACTCCCAGAGCGGCGATGGAATAAATGGCGCCCATACATAATAAGGAAGCAATGTAACCGAGCATTTACTGTCACCCCTATTTCTCCAGGAACGTGTTTTCGAATATGCCGTTGGGTTTAAACCACATAACGATAACCATCAAAACAAAAGTTATAACGGCTTTGTAAGCGGTCATTTCGATAGGAACCCCAATGGAGTCAAAGAGCAATTGAAAGACCTTGGAGCCAAATTCCTGTGAGATACCTACTACAAGACCTGCCCCCAGGGTGCCCAGAATAGCTCCTTCCCCGCCACAGACTACGGCGACAAACATCGCAAGCAGTATATTGAAGCCCATTAAGGGTCTCAGCTGGACTGTTAATCCGTACAGAATGCCCCCGAAAGCAGACAACACACCTGCAATGATGGTCACTAGAGTGTGGATATCTCTACTTCGGATACCTGATATCTCAGCCAGACTCTCGTTGCTGGCCATGGCCAGCATGCCTCGACCCAGCTTTGTGTGATACTGGAAGTAATAGAGTACGCCCACGGCGACCAGGGTAATGAGGACCACGAATATTTCATCAGCACCAATTGTTGCGCCCCAAAAGTGGAGACCCTCGGCGCTACCTGAATAGTAAAACTTCATTTGGGGCCCCCAGACCAGGCGAATAATGCTCCTCACCACGAATACCATTCCAAAGGCGGTTAGATAGAAAAACATGAACGGAGCATTTCTTTCCCGTAAGGGTCTGAATAGGGTTTTATCCACAAGGGTCATCACCAGGCCAAGAGCAACCATGGCAAGCAAGCCCGCGATTATCCATTCCGGGCCGAAGGTCACGATCGGGAACTCTCCCATACTGGGCAAAAAGCCCATGAATGCGAGGGCAAAGTAGGCGCCCAGGGAGACATAGGATCCAGCGGTAAAATTAAAGTAATTCTGTAACAAAAGGACGTATGATAGACCTAAAGATCCTAAGGTAACGATACTGCCGAAAACTATACCAGAGACTAGACCTCCAAACATAGTTTTTCAACCTCCAAAGTACAGGCTCATGACTTCTTCCCTGTCCAAGAGCTTATCCGTGGTATCTCCAAGCAGGACCTCTCCTGCTCGCATTAGATAGCCCCTATCCGCGCGGGGAATGGCCTCCTCAGTCTGAGCGACCTGTAAAATTGTGATGTTTCCCTCTTCCTGCAGTTTTTTCACCCGGTCCAGGACATCAGTAACCAGGGATGGCTGGAGGCCGGATGTGGGCTCGTCCAGGATGAGGAAATTGGGGTCAACCATCAATCCCCGGGCAATGGCCACCATTTGACGCTGGCCACCTGACAAGCTCCCTGCTTCTTGATCCAATCTGTCTTTGAGGACGGGAAACAGGTCGTACACGGCCTGGAGTCTTTCGTCGAGATCTCCTTGATACGTGTAACCGCCCATTCTTAGGTTGTCTATCACGGAAATGTCAGGGAAAATCTTGTCTTCCTGTGGGATATAGCTGATGCCTCTTGCTAAAACGCCTTCAGGGCGGGACCCGGTAATATCTTCACCTTCAAAGGTAACGGTTCCTTTGGAGGGCCTAATTACACCTACAATGCTTCTCATCAAGGTGGTCTTACCGGCACCGTTAGGTCCAATAACTACTACAAACTCCCCTTCATTGACGTGGATCGAAGCGTCGAACAAAACATCCACGGTCCCATAGCCTGAGGTAATGTTGTCCACGTTGAGCATTGCACCATCGGTTGAGGTACTATTATTTTCGTCGGGAGCCTCATCCACTTCGTTTTGTAGCTCTTCTGACATCATTTGACACCCCCTTTGCCTAAGTAAGCATCGACCACCTGTTGATCGTTTTGAACCTCTTCGGCGGATCCTTCGGTGAGCTTGGATCCGTTCACCAGGACTATAATGGGATCACATAAATCCATAATTATATGCATGTCGTGCTCTACGATAAGGAAAGTGATACCTTCTTCTTTGTTTAATTGACGGATTCTATCGTTCACATCCTTTTGTATGGCCGGAGGAACGCCGGCACCCGGTTCGTCCAACAAGACCAAGTCCGGTTCTACCATCATCATTCGCCCCAGATCCAGAAGTTTCCGTTCACCGCCGGGTAGATTGCCAGCAAACTCGTCGGCTTTATCCTTCATTTCGAGAAACTCCAGTATCTCCATCGCTTTTTGCACGCTTCTTTCTTCCTGATTGCGGACTTTCCAGGCCTGAAAGAGGGGGTTCCAGGGCCGCTCTCCGGCCTGATTGGCGGGGGCGATCAACAAGTTTTCAAGAGCAGTAATTTTCGCCAGTTCTCTGGTTATCTGGAACGAACGATACAGTCCTTTGTGGAAGACCTCGTGAGGGTCGCTACCCGGCTGTATCTTCTCCCCCTTAAAGAATATTTCCCCGTCGGTCAGGGAATGAAAGCCCGTAATTAAGTTGAAAATTGTCGTTTTTCCTGCACCGTTTGGTCCGATCAAGCCGGTAATGGTATCTGCTTCGACCTCGATGTCACAATGTTCCACGGCCCGAATCCCGCCGAAATGTTTACTCACGTCATTTAGGGTAAGTATAGAATCCACGACGATCCTCCTCGATTAGGAAACAAATACAGGAGAGGCCCAACACGAGCCCCTCCTGCGTCGTTAGCCAGGTCCCATTACTCCTGGTATTCTTCTCCCAGTCTATCCCGGGCGACGGGCTCAGGAATCACGTTATCGAAAGTCGTGAATTCCCCATCCTTGATTTGCCAGATTTGGACAGCCGAAGCGGCGTCCCCGTATTCGTCGTAGGCCACTTCGCCGGCGGCGCCAATGTAGTTGATGTCTTCTCCTTCAGCAAGCAGATTGAAAGCCTTTTCCAATTCCTCCGGACCGGCGTAGACCTTCTCGCCCGGTTCACTGGTTACGGGTCTCAGGTTATCCCGAATATCCGTGGAGTTGACTTCGCCCGGAGCTTCGCCGGATTTGGCAATGGCTAGAGCTATAGATACTACAGCGTCGTAACCGGGCTCCATGAAGGGCTTAGGTGGCAGTTCGTTAAACTCTTCTTGGTAACTATTCCGGAAGGTTTCGTAGGAAGGCCCCCCCAATACACCTTGAGAGGTACCTTTTATTCCTTCCAGGTTCTCAGCGCCGACAGATTCAATGACCTCGGGAGCCTTCCAGGCGTCAACTCCGAACCAAGGTGTTTCTTGGGGGTAATAGCCTTTAGCGATCGCGTTTTTGGAAATAGTCATCATGTCCTCTGGGTAAGTAATGAACAGAACTCCGTCCACGTCACCGGAAAAGACCCGATCTACTTCCGCCGAATAAGTTGCCTTTCCTTGTTCGTAAGGTACCTGTTCAATAACCTCTCCTCCTAGATCCTCGAAACGAAGGGCTGAGGAGTCATTGAGGCCCAGCCCGTAAGGATTGTTGGCGTACATTATCCCAAGGTTGCGAACGCCATCCTCGTAGATTTGTTCTGCCACAGCAGCTCCTTGGTAGAGATCGTGCATACAAGCCCTGAAGAAGTAATCATCGTCGCCAAGTATGGACAGCATCGGGGAGGTGGAGCCCTGAGCGATTTGCACCACCTTGTTTGGAATGGTGACCCCTTCAGCTATGGCTTTGCTTACTCCGCTGGAAAAAGCACCTACGTAGGCAGGCACTCCATCTACCTGTATAAGCTTTCGGGCTGCGTCTACGCCGCTGGTCGGAGTGGATGCAGTATCACGGTTCACCAATTTCAACTCGTGACCCATTATCCCGCCAGCCTCGTTTATATGTTTCATGGCTAAAGTGTCTGATTTCTGCATAGCAGAGCCTATGCTTCCATAATTACCGGTGAGCGGTAAGACCGTGCCGATTTTGTAGGATTCCTGGGCGACAGCGCTAGGTTGATAGGCAAGAAGACAACCAACGGTGAAAAGTAAAACTAACCCCAAGGCAAGAGAAAACTTGGTTCCTTCATTGATAAATTTCATATTTCGTACCCCCTTTTTTTTGTGCGAAATTTAACTATATCCTGTAATCTTATTCGCGCAATTTAACCTTTCTTGCCGGAATCTATCACCTCCAGTGGAAATAGTCATCTGGTCGAAAGGTTTTTTCACTTTTGTAACATATATTTTGGCAGTAATCTGGGCTCGTACTGAAGTCGATTTTGATTAATTCCCCGAAGGTTAAGTCTTAGGACTTACAGGAGATGTAGATAGTATTCGGCAAATCTAAGAAATGAGTATTTCACATAGTGTGATGTTTCTAGATACTAATTGCCTTAATATAACACAGTTGAGAAATATTGTCAAATTCGATTAAGCGCTCACAAATATCGTACTATCGGGTGGGAACCCAGGACGTGAAGACTCAAGGTGCAGTTTCCAATTGCCTCCCTACTCTTCTTTTGGGACAACTGGAGAGACAACGTTTATGATGTTGATAGCAACTATCGGTGGTTTCGTAGTTCGTTCTGTTTGAGCAGGTGATGAAAAGGAACTTAGTAGTTGCCTATGGATGTATCATCGGAGCTAATGTCATTACCCTGTGATCATCTATAATCTGATTTTTTTGGGTGAAAGTTGATAGATTATCTATGTTTTTGGAATTTTCGGGGTTTTAACAAAGGTGGCGGGATTGTTAAATTCTAGGGCATTTGTCACTTCACAGGATAACAACTACTCCGTTAAGTGACAAATGCCCCTATTTATTTACAAACTTCCGCATTCATCCCTGGCCAAAGACCGGGGGATTATGCGTGAATTTGCTAAATAATCTATACAATATCACCTCCAGTTCTGAACAATTTAGGAGTGTGTTGTTTAACCTATTTCTACTTTTACAAGCGACTCTACTTCTGTTCGGCGGGTTCAAAGACTATTTTATCGCCGAGCTCGGCTCCGAATGCCTCCTGGGCAGACCGCAAGTTGATTGACACTTCTATTAGTTTGCTAGAAGCCCTGAAGGTCAGGAAGTCGCCCTCGGGTACGTCCCCGTAGGTGGTGGCGTATTCCATGGTTTCAGTCATGTCACCTATCGTTACCTTTACTTTGTCTCCGACTTCCAGACCTATTTCTTCCAGCTGTTTTGCTCTGACGTTTGCCTGAAGGTTGCCGTAGCTGTCGATCAGGACGATTTCTCCGACTACCCTGTTTTCCATTACTTCGGATTCTCTAATGTCAAGAGTTTCGTAGTCTTCGTAGGCCTTGCCTGCATCCGCGAACGGTTCGCCGGAGGCAAGGTGGGCGGCTCCCGGTGAGAAGATATCTCGACCGTGGAAGGTTTTGGAGATCCAGCCTTCTCTTCTCCAGTCCGGGTTCTCGAGCTTCCTTACCTCTTTTACGCCCATGTTGTTCATTACCATGGTAAGAACCCCGTTATCGGGAGCGATAAAGTAGTGGCCGGTTTTCGTCTCCAGGACGATTGGTGCTCTTTCGGTACCTACGCCCGGGTCAACTACCACGCAGAAGACGGTACCTT
>CAZYPS010000056.1:0-11643 GCA_964649445.1 uncultured Thermotogae bacterium
GCCCGCTCGGCCTCCGATAGGATTTTCCTGAACAATTACCAGAGAACCATAAGACGTGCGTTAAATCTATTGTCCTTTTGTTGTCGAGGGCTCCGGGCCGAGAAAATTCCAGCGACGCGGCGCATATGTTTGACCGAATCGGGAATTACCGGAGGCTTGCCTCAAGTAATTCCCAGTGAGGGATATTACCATAAACGAATAAGTTTAAATGTTTATGAGTGATACTTCCTATAAAAGAGACCCCCTATAATGAACAGGATAGTTTGAGCACGCGAGTCGGAAATTTCTCGGTCCGGGAAGCCCGGAGGTTCTATCGGCCGGGCACGGGGACCCGGCCTGCTTTGTATTGGTTAAAGGGCGTAACCGTGCTCGCTCGGTCTCAACCACAACTACGACTGAAGGAGATTCATTAGAGTCTACTCGAAAAAAGATTTCGGAGAAATACGGAAATAATATAAAGGTCTTAGATGAGAGTTGCCAATTTTGTTTTTCCAGTCAGCCTGATAGTTCTACTTGGTAGTATTGCCCTGGATTTACTGCTGGGGGAACCTCCCGAATTTCTCCATCCGGTTGTCTGGATTGGCCGAATAATCGGAGTCCTGAAGGAGCGTCTTGCGGGGACTGGACGGGATAAGCTTCTCGGAGGACTATTAGTTCTTTTGGTCGTCATAGGTACGGGAGGGGCGAGCTACCTGGCTATTATGTACGCATTGGACCTGTGGCTTCCCTTTGGCGTTTTTTTGGCGATATACCTGCTGAAATCGACGCTTTCGATCAGGAGCCTGATTGGAACCGTTCGGATTGTAGGACGAAATATAGAAGAAGACCTAGAGGAAGCGAGGGAGCAGTTACTGGCTCTGGTGGGTCGGGACAGATCCGATCTCTCTCGGGAGGAAATGCGGTCGGCGACTATAGAATCTTTATTGGAAAACCTGATTGATTCAGTAGTTTCGCCGTCTTTTTACTTTTTCCTCGGTACGTTAATTAACCTCGAAACAGGAGTAGCTCTGGCGGTTTCCTTCAAGGCTTTGAATACTCTCGATTCGATGATTGGGTATAGGTCGGAGAGCTTGCGGGATTTCGGCTACCTGAGTGCGCGTCTGGACGATCTGGCGAACTGGATTCCCGCCCGGTTATCTCCTTTATTGATCTCGCTTGGTTCAACTTCATGGGGTCCGGTTAAGGTTTCAGCCAGAGACTGGAATAATACTTCCAGTCCGAACAGCGGCTGGCCCATGGGCGCGGGATCGGGAGCACTGAACCTAAAACTGGTAAAGGAATCCCATTACGTCCTGGGGTCGGAATTCGACCCTCCCGGCCCAGAAGATGTTGAGAGGGCTATCTCCCTGGTTGGTAGAACTACTGGTATTTACTTAATACTTCTGTGCGGAGGGATTTTCTTTTGCTCATCTATAGGATAATTATTGTTTGTTCCCCTGAAGTCCCCGGTTTGGTTGAGCTACTGGAAAGAGAAGGGATGCGCTGAGATGAAAGGGGTAATTATTGCCGGTACGAGTTCGGGAGTGGGCAAAACCGTCGCGACACTGGTGGTCCTTCGAGCACTTGAAAATCTTGGTGAGGATCCCCAGCCGGCAAAAATTGGACCGGACTACATAGATCCAAGCCACCATCGAGCTCTTACGGGGAAACCCTCTAGAACGCTTGATCTCTGGTTGGAAGGCAGGCGAGGAGTAATAGAAAACTACCACAGAGGAAAGGGAAGTATCTGCGTGGCTGAAGGAGTCATGGGGCTCTATGATGGAAGCAGGTCCAGTACGGCAAAGGTAGCTGAAATACTGGGGCTTCCAATCGTGCTGGTGGTCGACGGTAGTGCCGGGATGGAAAGCGTCGCGGCGACTGCTCTGGGGTTTAAGGAATACGCTGAATATCGGGAACTGGATATAGAAATTGCAGGGATAATCTCTCAAAAAACCAACCCAGGGTCTCACGAGCAAGGGATCCGAGATGGATTACCCGAGGAACTGAACTTTTTTGGTAACATACCTCCCGTAATGGACCTTGATATCCCCGAGCGCCACCTGGGGCTATTCATGGGTGGGCAATCCACGGTTTCGGAAGAGGAACTGGACCGGGCAGGGCGCGGAATTGATGCCGAATTATTGCTGGAAACTGCTCGGGAGCCGGACAAACCCGAGCGGCAAAGCCCGTCTAATCAGGTTGATCATAAGAACTTGACGATAGGAATGGCTTACGATCCCGCGTTTAACTTCGTATATCCTCGGACACGGGAGGAATTGAAGAAAGCGGAGCTGGTCACGTTTTCGCCGCTGGATGGTGATCAGGTGCCGGACGTGGACGGTATTTATTTGCCCGGCGGCTACCCCGAACTTCATCCTAACCAGCTCTCGAAAAGTTTGACTATAGAAGAGATAGCGGCGAAGGCAGAGGATGGGGTCCCGATATTTGGAGAGTGTGGTGGTATGATGGTTATGTGCCGGTCTCTGGTGACTAAGGACGGTCAGGAGTACGAAATGACCGGAATCTTGCAGGCTGAAGTAGAAATGGTCGAGGATTTACAGGGACTTGGTTACGTTGAACTGGAAGGAGAGACCGATTCACCCATTTGCTCGACCGGGAATAGGCTTAAGGGGCACGAGTTTCACTATTCCCGGATAAAAGTCCAGTCCGAAGCGGATTTTGCCTTTCGGGTAAAACGGGGTGAAGGCATGGGCGAGGGTTACGAAGGACTGGTTGGATATAACTCCATCGGAACCTATGCTCATTTCCACCCGGAGTCCGGCGCGTTTGAGGGTTTCTTATCCTGGATTGAGCAGTTTTGAGAGCTTTTAGGGTTGAAATAACTGCAATACGGGCAAGGTGGTTTAGATGACCAGGACTATTCTTGTGGCCGGAACATCGAGTCATTCGGGTAAAAGTACTATAAATGCTGGTTTATGTCGGGCGTTGGCTCGACGAGGCAAGTCCGTCGCTCCGTTCAAAGCCCAGAACATGAGCAACAACGCTCGAGCCGTGATTTCTCCGGACGGGGGCTGGGGGGAAATGGGGGTCTCGCAGTACGTTCAAGCGAAAGCGGCCCGGGTCAGGCCGACCACCGATATGAACCCGGTTTTGTTAAAGCCACGAGGTGAAGGTGAAAGCCAGCTCGTGGTCCAGGGTGAAGCCGTGGGGCACTTTGAGGCGGGAAACTACTACCGGGATCGCTGGGAGGAAGCGCGAAAAGCGGTCAGGAGTTCCTATGAACGATTGGCTGAGGACTACAATTATATCGTGGCCGAGGGGGCGGGAAGTATCGCTGAGATAAACCTTCAAGAAAGGGATCTGGCGAATATTGAGACTGCCAGAATAGCAGACGCCGAGATACTTCTGGTGGGAGACATAGAGCGGGGAGGCGTGTTTGCCAGCCTCTACGGGACGGTAAAACTGCTTCCGGGGAAAATCAGAGATAAGGTAAAAGGAACGATTATCAATAAATTCCGGGGTGACGAGTCCCTGCTCGTACCAGGAATAGACGAGATCGAGGATAAACTTGGCCTTCCAGTACTCGGAATCGTACCTTATGAAGATATTTCACTCCCGTCGGAAGATAGTGTATCCCTTCCCTCCGTGGGAGAACGGATGGTATGGGGGGACGACGATAAGGTTTCGGAGAGAAACGCAGTGAAGATAGCGGTGCCAAGGTTGCCGCGTATTTCCAACTTCACCGATCTCGAACCACTTGCCCGAGAACCGGGTGTAAGAGTGGTTTTCACAGAACTGGAAGCCAGTCTGGACTTTGCCGAGGCGGTCGTGATACCCGGGACTAAAAATACCGTCGATGATCTTGTTGCTCTACGAGAATCGGGATTTTTCGAAAAATTACGAGACTTTAATGGCTACGTCGTGGGGATTTGTGGAGGTTATCAAATGCTTGGTGAGACGGTAAAGAATGCCGGGGTGGAGAGTGTAGACGGGGAGCTGAACGAGGTCGAGGGGGTAGGGTTGTTACCTGTGGTAACCGAGTTCACCCGGGCAAAAAAGGTAAAAGAGGTTACAGAAGACCTGGAAGGATACGGACCTATGGCCGGAGCAAGCACAGAAGTGACCGGTTACGAGATTCACATGGGAACAAGCACAATTGTGGGTCGGGTTGAACATCCTCTCGAGGAAGAAAGTGCTGCGACCGATAGAGTTCTGGGTACGTATATCCACGGACTGTTCGAAAACGAATCTCCAAGGAAGAAATTTATCGATAATCTTTACTCTCGCTCCGGGAAAGAAAAACCTGCGACATCCACTCGACCCGGAAAATTTTACGAAGGCACTGCCGATCTGGTCGAGGAGAACCTCGATCTCGAGTGGCTGTTAGACTAAATTATTTGATGGTCCTGCCGTTCGGTTTTACTCGCTTCTTTCCAAGTTTTACGAGATTGAAGTCCTTTTCTGGAGAAAGTATCTCCATCCCCTTGCCGCCGATCCCTGTAATTGTAGCTTCTCCGGCGAAGTTACCATTTTTGTAACAACCTACCAGACGGTACTTTAGGTCAGCCGTTGAATGATGGTTTATCCTGTTCACGTTAAATTCTTCCTTCATTCCGGACCGGCAATCGGGCCGGGAAGAGGATATTATTGAGAGCGTATTTCCGTATTTCCAGCCGGCCGTAACTTCCCCGTTCAATAACTCTTCTAGCTGGGCCGAGGGGACCTTCTCCCCCTGGCCCAAAAGAGTGCCGGCGAGTTTTAGGTCTTCCCAGGATTTTTTGACTCTACTGGAGAGCGAAAAGTGGTATTTGAATTTTCTAATACGATTAGCAGTCCTTTCTCCTCTGGACTTTTTTTCACGGTTTTGGGCTTCTAAAGTTATCACGCTGCCCCGGAAAGGGTAGTGAGCAAATTTTTCCAGTTCGTCTCCCCGCTGGAGTAGCAGGAGGGTATCCGGTTCGACGAGGCTGATCAGTTCTCCTTTGTAGACACGAGCAGCTTCCCCTTCGATCCACCCGTCCGTATCGATAAAACACCTTTCGGAATCCTGGTTCACCAGTTTAGAAATCCCTGTCATAACCTGTACCAGGTTACCCCGAGGAGTAAAACTTCCGACAAAGTATCCGTCCTGCATTCCACTACTGTAAGTGCCGAGGGATATCAATCCTGGAGGTCCGATCTCGGACTGGCCCAGATCTCCGTCGATTACTAGTCCCCCGAGTTCATTTTGGATTGTCCTGATTAGAGTAGTCTTTCCTGTATCCATACCACCCAGGACCATTATACTCCTGGAGTCCGCAATTTTTCTCAGAAGGTCGGCTAAATCAAAGGGAAAATTCGGATGGTCATTCACGGAGACCACCTTCACCTGACAGAGAATTATTCGTTCTCCATTAGGTTAAAAACATTGCCTCCGGATTTCTAGATCCCAGGTAAATTAAAATGATAACCACATCTAACACGTAAGCTGACAAAGAAAAGGTAAATGGTGTGTCAAGAAAATGTCATATTTTAGAGTCGATTAAGGCAGGAAATGTTGGACTTTAAATGATTTGTTTGGTTACTTTTTATTGAAAAAAGTTATCCGGCCCAGCAGACCAAGTACGAACCCAGCAGCCGCAGTAAGGAATAATAACGCGGCCTGAGGCATTTCTACCCTCGCGAACAATAATCTCGTTGAAACCGTCTCAAGGTTCTGGAAAATTATGATTACCAGAAGTATAGCGACAATTCCTGCAATCACCATTTTTGTTTTTCTCATGATTTTACCTCAATATTTCGTTTTTATTTATTAAAGCCTTATTTAACTAGAATTATAGTTTGCCTTTGATTTTCAGTCAACTGGAAGAGGGCCATCTTTAATGGCGCATCCGACTTTCCCGGTTCTGATTGAGGTTTGATTTAATTAGAGTATACAAATAGACTTTGATGAGGAGTGACAAGAAGTTTATCAAATTGACTACTGGAGGTAGTGCAAAATGACAAATTTTTCCAAGTTCATGGTTTACGTTCTTTTACTTGCTTTAATTGGCGGGCTATTGTACGTGGGGATTAGTTATAACGCCAGGATCAGGTCCACGGTTGAGTCCGAAAGAGTAGAAGAGCTCGAATCCCAGGTAAATGACCTTTCGAATCAACTGGAAGAAGCAAGGACCAATCAGGAAGAGAGGATCTCTTCTCTCGAAACCGAGCTAAGTGAACAAATGGATCAGATGTCCGGGGAGCTGGAGAGCCTGATGAGTCAAGTAAATGACCTCGTCGAAGAAGATAATTCGCTATCAAGTCGAATAGACGAGTGGGGAAAGGCCCATAAAGAACTGACGGAAAGAGTTGATTCTCTCGCCACGGATAACGAGAGTCTCACCGAGAAAATTGCCGATCTCGATTCAATGAAGAGCCGTCTGGATAGTCTGGAGATGGAGCTGAGCGATCTCCGAGCCAACCTTGAGGACTACAAGAATTCGGAAAAGCGTCGGATTGATTCAATAATCAGTCAAATGGATGGACTAAAATCCAAAGTTAGTACTTTAGGTTCACGGGTGAGTAGCCTGGATAGCGCTAACGACTCCTTAAGGGAAAGTTGGAACGAGCTCGAGAATATGGTCCAGACCAGGTTTGAAACTCTGGAGTCCGAGTTTGAGGCACTTCGCGAGCAGGTTCAGACTAACTCCGATATCCTTTCCGAAATGAGTTCGTAATTTCTTATTTTACGGATATAGCTATCAATCAATTGAGGCGTTTGATTCGCCTCGGAAGAGTTTGCCGGAATATTGCTGGATAAACTAGATAAAGTTTTTTGAACGGACCGTCCGGTTGGATCGAAGTTGCCTGGTTTCCGACCTGGGCGGTCTTTTTGATACGGCGACTCTTTTCCCTGAGTCCTAGTGATAATAGGTTTTATTCTATTAACCCCTGATTCTACTGAAAGAGCCGGGCAAGGTTAAAAAATACCAATTGCAAGGAGGTTTGAATTTTCTTCCCGCTCCTGGGTGATAAAACTATGACACCAGAGAAGCTGCATGACTTGCATCCGGCAGAGGCAGGACATAGGTTGTTGGAGCTCGAGGGAGAGGTAGCTGCGGAGAGTGTAAGGTCCTTTGAGACGGACTTTGCTGCGGTAGCACTTGAGTCGCTGGATCCCTGGCAATCCTGGAAAATATTTCGAGAACTTTCCCGGGAGCTAAAGGTTGAACTGCTGGAAAGGATGTCACCGGATGACTCTGTCGATCTGCTCCAGGAAATGCCCGAGGATGAAAGGAAAGAGATACTATCGTCTCTGAGCGAGCTTACCCGACAGCGCCTTAAAAGCCTCCTGAAGTATCCGGAAGATACTGCTGGAGGGACGATGTCCCCCAGAGTACTCAGCTTACCTCAGAACATGCGAGTCGATGCGGCGATTGAAGAGTTAAGGGGGCGAGAGAGGGAACTCGAGGAAATCAACTACGTCTACGTTACAGACGAAGAAGGAAAGTTGACCGGAGTACTCCCACTGAGGAATCTTCCGTTTCGGGACCCCTGGCTCCAGTTGAAAGAGGTAATGAACACCGAAGTAAAAACGATCTCGCCCGAAGCGGATCGCGAAAAAGTTGCCAGGATCTTCGATAAGTTCGATTACCTTGCACTACCGGTTGTAAACGATGAAGGGTTTCTTCTGGGCGTGATAACTTTTGACGACGTTATAGACGTGCTGCGTCAGGAGGACACTGAAGACATGTTAGAGATGGTGGGGATCAGTGGAGCCAGGGAGGAATCGGTCTGGACTCCCTGGCATATATCTGTGAAGCACAGATTGCCCTGGTTAATAATTAACCTCGGTACGGCTCTGCTGGCAGCGACTGTTGTCAGCGTGTTTGAAGGAACTGTGGCGAAATATGCGATCCTCGCCGTATTTATGCCGGTAATTGCCGGCCAGGGAGGGAATTCCGGTTCTCAGACAGTTGCCCTGTTGGTTAGAGGAATTGCTTTGGGGGAGATCGGTGAGGGTCAGGATTTGAGGGTTCTTGCTAAAGAGGCACTACTTGGACTGCTGCACGGAATAGCGGTAGGGGTTATAGTCGGTTTGATTGCTTTTTTCTGGCAGCCTTCCATCAAGATTGCGTTAATAGTAGGCGTTTCAATGGTACTGAGTATCATCGTTGCGGGGATTGCCGGGGTTTTAATACCGCTTGGGTTGAAGAAAGTAGGACTGGACCCGGCTTTATCGGCAAATATCTGGATGACCACTGTTACTGACGTTGCGGGCTTCTTTTTTCTGCTTGGATTGGCTTCCTGGTTGCTTGTTTGACTTTCAGGGACTAATGGACCTATTTTACTTCCAACCCCATAAGGATTTATTTCGTAACGAGTCCCTAAATTTCCTCTCAAAATCAGTGAACTATATTTTAGGGACCAATTTCGACATCAGTTGAGTGGTTAATTTCAGTAATGTCTCTGAGCACGGCATTTTATGATACATCACCAGGTGTAGGTCTTGATTAAACTGGTCGATCCGGGTTCAGCTTCCGGTCGGAAGATTTTAAAATTCAAAGCTAATGTGATATACTTATCGTACAATAGTTGAGTATAATTAAATGTTTAATTTGGTCTTCCACATGTTGCTTCAGGGTGTATTTCAAGACCCGGTAGTTTTTGGTTTTTGACCTTAACCATTTCTGGGGAGGCGATATTATCAAGTCCTCTCAAAAGACCCAAAAGGTCGAGTATATTCGTAGCAGAATGGAAAAACCTGATTGGAAGTTAGCAGAGGAGCTGGACGAAACCCTTTATTACGTTTGGCTGGTTAAAGAGGTAAAAAGGAACCCCAAGCTGC
Source organism: uncultured Thermotogae bacterium (assembly GCA_964649445.1). Classification (GTDB taxonomy): domain Bacteria; phylum Bipolaricaulota; class Bipolaricaulia; order M55B111; family M55B111; genus JAGXLP01. The sequence goes on from CAZYPS010000056.1 coordinate 8,750, forward strand.
AAAGAAAACGTGGTCACATCAAACGGTGAAGAAATTAAATAATTTCCCGCACAAGAATTAATTGGGGGTCGAATCGCCTTAAATAATTGTCAGGTCTAACCCTTGTTCGGATCGGACCGGATAAAGGCTGAAAGTCAGGAAAGAAAAGGTTTTTGCTGGTCAAAATAATTAGTAATTAAAATTTGACCGTTACCTCCAGCACTCAGTTGAGATTTGTTACCGGGTTAAAATTATTACTGAAAGAGGACTTGGTGAAGTTTAAAAGTCATACGTCTGAATGTATTTAGGTAATTTTCTCAACTGAGTGCTGATTCGTTCACTTTAAATTTCCTAAATCAGGAAATAATCGGTCTTTATCAGGATAAGTAAATTATTGCAGGAGTTTATTTTGGTTTATTTTTTCATTAACTTAATTTACTTCTCTCTCTTCTAAGTCACTAAATTTGTTTCTTGCTACAACCTGTTCCAGTGGTGTCCTTTTTCTCTCCCCGAGTTCGACTTTCCGATGTTTATCACTCAATTCGTTCGGGTTCCCCGGTTTCCCCACAATAATTAAAGTAATTAAGTCAAATTCTTCTGGTACATTCAGTACTTCCCTGGTAACCTCCGGATCAAACCCGGCTATAGGATGAGCGACAAGATCCATGTCCGTTGCCTGAAGCAAGAGATTTTCCACTGCTAGACCGCAATCAAACTTATAGTATATTCTGTCGTGGGAGAGGTCGCAATCGAGACCCTTCCGTGAAACCACAGCTATTATCAGCGGAGCTTTTTTCGCCCAGTAGTTTCCTCCAGGTAATGCCTCCTTTATCCTGCAGAGTTTTTCCGATTCATCCACCAGCACGAACCGCCAGGGTTGGTTGTTGAAACAGGAAGGAGCCAGGTGAGCAGCTCTGATCAGTGAATCTATCTTCGTTTCCGTTAGTTTCTCTTTTGATATCGCTCTTCTGGACCTGCGTTGACGAATTATCTCAATCAAACTTCCCTCCTGATTTGGGTTGGTTACGGTCATTTTGCCTCCCGTATTTGGGATGGAGTTTCTGGATTGAAAACTCTTCTGGAACCTAGAATATAATAACAAATCAGCCCCCCTTTTGCATTTAAGTGATCAGCTGAGGGTGGTTGGACTGCTGGGTAATTTGTATTTTAGTTAAAAGAGGAGTATAAATTGTTACTGTTGAACAACCAATGGAAGGTGTCATTTTGGTTAGAAAATAAGGCTTGTTCGGGTAAATAAAGATTTGGGCAAAACGGCTTCACCACACTCGGTAAAAATCTAAGGGGGTAAATATGTTTCGTGACAGGAGGCTGGTGGCGGGTGTAAGTCTAGTTCTGACGGTATTTGTCATAGTTGGAACCTTCTCGCCTGTTCTGGGCCAGTCAAACGGTGTGAATGATGAATTCGCGGATGGTATTCTTGACAGGTTATTGACTTTTATAGATAGCGCTGCGGAGATAATCGGTAAAGGATTAGTGAAGCTCGTGGATTTGGTTGCAGGTGTAGACGTTTCGGAACTGGAAAAACCGCTCGGTTATCTCGGTGTTCTGACGGCTTCTTTAATCGTTTTTGGCGCTATAAAAGCGGCTCAGAAGATTATCTGGTTGATTCTTCTACTGGGCTGGGGATTGATAATCGTCCGAATAATTCTGGAGGCTCTGGACAAAGTGCCGGCGAACTGACAGGTAACGAACTATCTGTCTATTTTAGTTGGGCACTACGATCTTGGTCCCTGAATCCAGGAGGCGGAAATAATGAATGTCCTTAGCCAGATCTACCTTTACTTAATTTGCCTGGGAACGTTTTTGATTGTCGACTTCTTCTGGCTTGGAGTGGTCGCGAGGAAGTTTTACCGCCGGGAGCTTGGTGAATTAATGGCAGAATCGACGAACTGGGTTGCAGCTATTGTTTTCTACCTTCTGTTTATCGTTGGTGTACTCGTTTTTGTGGTCAACCCAGCCCTTGAAAAAGGTTCGCTGGTCAAAGCCATAGGATTGGGCTTTCTGTTTGGAATAATCAGTTACGCAACTTATGATCTGACGAACCTCGCTACTCTGTCCGGATGGTCCGTGAAGGTCACCGGGGTAGACCTCGTATGGGGCGGAGTCCTCTCGGCAATAGTTTCTACGGTCGGTTACCTGGTCGGAAACGCTTTTTTGACTTAGGTTTTCTACCATAAAAACGAACCACCTTGCCGGAATTCTCGGGATTAAGCTTTATATAATCGGGTAGCCAGCCTGCAGGTCTCCAGTACTTTTCTCTCCCTGCTCAGCCACTATAGTCACCGGAGGAGTATTAGCGGAAGGTGGGAAGCCAGGTTTAGCTAGCATTTGCTTACTTAAACCTTAGTCGCGTAAAAACTTAACAACTAATTTGAGAAGAAATATTTAATCAGTTAAGAGAAGATAACCTAAATTGGGGAGGATAAAATGTTGAATGATAAAAAAATACTGATTACCGGGGTACGCAACAAGCGGTCGGCAGCATTCTGGATTTTGAAGGAGGTTCTGGCTCAAGGGGCGGAAGCAGTACTTACTTCACCCGACGTGGAGAGAACGAGGAGAGCAGCCAGCAGACTTGACGAACCCACACCGGTCTTCGAGCTGGATGTGACCAAACCGGAAACTATCGAAGAAACGAAGAAAGAAATTGATGGAAGGTGGGGTGAGTTAGACGGTCTGGTCCATTCGATTGCCTACGCCGACCGGGACTGTATAGATCCCGATTTCTTCAAATCCGACAGAGATCAAATATTGAAAGGATTCGAAATTTCAAGCTTTTCCCTCTTTACGCTGGCGCAAGAGTTCAATCCTTTGATGGAGGACGGGGGGAGTATAGTCTCGTTAAGTTTTGATACCGAACGGATCTGGCCCCCGTACGGCTGGATGAATTTCTT
>CAZYPS010000057.1:0-11619 GCA_964649445.1 uncultured Thermotogae bacterium
GAGAAGAATGATTTACTCGGGCTGAAGGTAGAGGAGTTAACTTCAGAAGATGGACCTCCTTTATCCTTCGAGCAAAACGTTGAAAAGGGAAAGGAAGGAGAATTCTCAAAGGTTATCAATATAGACAAAAAAGACGAAAAAGCTTCATTGGAGATCAAAGGAAGCAAGACGGAAATCGAAGGACAAGAAAGAGTGCTCGTCAGTATCCGAGATATCACGGAACGTAAAATTACTGTAAGTGAGCAAGGCCCAATAGAGCCCGTGAGAGAAACCAAAAGCCACGATTATTACTTCGAAAAATTGGGTGATGCAGTTTTTATCACCAAAGTTGGCGGAGAGGATTCAGGTAGAATTCTTGATGTGAATACTGCTGCGGTCGAACAAACGGGCTACAGACGGGAAGAGTTGATCGGAATGAATATTGGAAAGGATTTATCAATCGAAGCCCCGGAGATGGGGTACGAAGAGTTAGAGGAAAAGTTAGCTCATGACGAGACATTTACTTTTACTGAGAAGAAAAGAAAAAAGGATGGAACTGAATACTGGACTGAGGTTATGGTTTCGCTAATTGATTATAAAGGCAAAAAAGCTTCTCTGTCGATAAATCGGGATATAACTAACAGTAAAGAGATGGAAAAGAGGCTTAAACGGAGCGAGGAAAAGTTCAGAAGCTACGTGGAAAACGCTCCGTTGGGAGTCTTTATCGCTGACGAACAAGGTAACTATCTCGAAGTAAACGAGGCGGGGTGTGAGATGCTAGGTTACTCCAGAGAGGAAATGCTGGATATGAGTATCCAGGATATTGTCCCTCCTGAAGCTATGGATAGCACTATAGAAGCGGTCAAACAACTACAAAATGAGGGAGAGATTCGTTACGATACGCCTTTCCTCAAAAAAGACGGAACGAAAGGATATATGGTTGTCAATGCAGTTGAACTATCGGGGAAACGCATGCTGGCGTTTACATTGGACATCACCAAACAAAAAGAGGCCGAGGAAGAACTTAACCAAAGTGAGAAAAAGTTTAGAAGCTACTGGGAGAACGCTCCCGTGGGAAGTTTCCTGTTAGACGAAGACGGTTACTTCCTTAGAGTGAACCCGGAGGTTACTGAATTAACTGGTTATTCCAGGGAGGAGCTACCGGGCATGCGCTTTACGGAGGTTGTCGCTCCCGAAGCTCTGGATAGTGCGATGAAGGCGTTTGAAAAACTCCTTGACGGGAGTGAAGTGCAAATTGAAACAACACTGTTGAGGAAAGACGGTACAAAAGGAGATATGGTGGTAAAAGCGGTTGAAGTTTCCGAGGATCGCTACCTTGCATTCACCCTGGACGTGACTAAAAGAAGAGAAGCCGAACGAAAACTGGAACAGAGCAATGAAAGGCTGGAAGCAGCAATGGAGTCAGGAGACCTCGCCTGGTGGAGGATGGAGTTGCCTTCCGGAAAGGTTTCTTTTAGCGATCTGAAAGCTGAAATGCTCGGGTACTCTCCGGAGAGATTCGAGCATTACGAGGACTTTACTGAATTACTGCATCCCGAGGACTACGACAGAGCTATGAACGCCATGAGATCCCACCTTGAAGGAGAAGAAGAAAAGTACGAGGTCGAATACCGAATAAGAAAGAAGAACGGCGATTACAAATGGTTTCGAGATGTAGGAAGCTTGGCTAAAGAAGAGGGTGAGCGAAAGATCGTTACCGGAGTCGTAATGGATATCGATGAGAGAAAGGAAGCAGAGCTTGCCTTGAATGAAGAAAGATCTAAACTAAAAAGATTGCACGACGCAGTTGATCAGTTCCAGCAGTGCGAAAGCGAAGATGAACTCTTTAGCGTGGCGGTCCAGGCAACCAAAAATATCCTCGAATTCGATTACTGCATCTTCTACCGCACGGAAGACGATAAATTGGTCCCAATAGCCGTTACGGAGGATATGGAGCTTGAAGACCTTATTCCTTTACAGCGGGATGAGGGTCTGGCCGGGAAGTCGTTTCAGGACAGAAAATCTATTCTGGGTGATAATCTTCAGCAAGAGGATAGGGCCATTTCGAACAGGTCTGCCATTAAGGGTTATTTGAGCGTACCAATCGGTGACATAGGGGTCTTTCAGGCTGGCACCGCCGAAATAGGGGCTTTCGATGAGGCCGATCTGGAGCTTGCCGAAATTCTTGCCGGTCACCTGAACGAAGAAGTTAAGCGAATCGAACTGGAGGAGAAGCTTAAGCAACAGGCTATTCGCGATCCCCTAACGGGACTCTTTAACCGGCGCTACTTCAATGAAACGCTAAAAAAGGAAGCCCAGGAATCGAAACGCTATAACAAACCACTTGCTTTTCTCATGATAGACGTAAATAAATTCAAGGAGATAAATGACCAGTACTCCCACCAGACAGGAGATAAAATCCTGGAAGAAGTAGCCAGCCTGCTCAAAGAAAACTTCAGGGACGCCGATACGGTAGTAAGGTATGGCGGTGACGAATTCCTGGTCATGATGCCCGAAACAAGAGACAAAGTGGCTAACGCAGTGGAACGTTTAGAGCAGGAACTGGAGCGATGGAACAACCAATCCGACCTGCTTGACTTCCCCCTCGTCCTGGCAATCGGGGTATCTCACTGGAGTCCGGACCAGGAGAGGAGCGTCGAAGAAGCGCTCAAAGATGCGGACAAAAAGATGTACGAGGACAAGGAGAAGAAAAATTAATTATCCTCATGGCCAGAATCACAAGCCCGGCAACATCCCGATCGAAGTCGAAATGATAGCAAGTATCGGCTAATCCGGTGAAAAGATCCTTTTCGGATTTCCCCGGGATGTTTTTGATTTCCTTTCAGGCTCTACCTCCTGTCAGGTTAAATTTCTTTCTCAACCTAGCTTTTTTGCAAGCTTCTTGCCCAGCGCACAGATAGTGACAATCGGAGGCATACCGGGGGCAGTTGGAAGTACACTTCCGTCGCAGACGAAAAGCCCGTCTACCTCGGTCTGAAGATCTTCGTCCACTACCTCTCCGATTGCGGCGGTTCCACCGGGATGCGCTCCCTGGGGGTTGCCAGCCCGGATGGACTTTCTATCCGCACCCCCTTCGATCAGAATTTCTTCTGCCAGAGCTGAACCTTCGTTTAGCCGACCCCAGTCCTTCCCTGTTACCGGCTTGGAAAATGACTCATCTGGAAAGACGCGGCCAGCCGGTTCGTCCGCGATCTTCGTCATAATTCCAATCAACCCCTGAGAGGACCGGGCCAGTTCTCCCGGACCGCCCTCCAGAAATCTGATTACTCTGGAGGAGTTAATGAACGGAGAGAGAATGAACCCCTTTTCCCCGTGGAATTCGTGATTCACCAGAGGCATGGAGGGTTCGTGAGTTTGGTCGAGCTCATCAGCCACACCGTAAGTATTTACTACTAGGTCGATGAAAAGTTTTGAACCCGCATCTTCGATTCCGGAGTTCTGCAAAATTACCGGAGTTCCCAACCCTCCTGCCGCCAGGACGACTACGTCCGCCTGTATTTCGATTTTTCCTTTTGGTCCTGTACCCACAACACCCTCAACCTTGCCGTTCTCGACCATAGCCTCCTGAACGAGGGTGTCATAGAGGACGGTAGCTCCGTTCTCGGTGGCTTCCTGGAGATAGTCCAGGGCGGTCCACTTTGCTCCCTGCTCGCAGCCATATACGCACTGACCACACTTCTTGCACTTAACCGGATCGATAAACTTCGGCATGGGTTCCATCTCGTAACCCAATTCAGTGGCCGCTTCCCGGAGTTTCTCGGTACCTTCCGACATGAGGCCCTCGTCAGTGGGGGAAGTTTTTGTCTCTTCTTCCACCTCGGAGAACTCCTCCTCGAGGTCGATCCCCAGATCGACCAGTTCTTCTTCCAGACAGGGAGTCGAGTTTCCACACGAAACCACGGTCGATCCACCTGGGATTAAAGCTCGCCAAAGCAATACCCCCTGGTTCGATTTCTTCGGGATTCCCAGTCTGCTCATGTCATAAACCCCAAAAGAATCCCACAGACTTCCAATTTTTGGATCCTCAGGCCCCCGCTCCACGACCAGTACCTCTTTACCCCTTTTACTCAATTCCCTGGCTAGAGTGGCACCACCTGCTCCCGAGCCGACCACCACGAACTCGTACTTTTTGTCCTCCATAATTCTCCACCTCCGGGAAGAGTCACGTCGATCTTTTTAGAAAGCCTGAAGCACCTCCGGCGAGTTTTTTACCACTCTTTTGCAGTACACCTAGAGGAAAAAAACAAGCTCATTCCTCACCCAGGGAGTTCAGTGGTTTGCAGTGAAAATAGTTTGAAATTATTATAACACTCTTTTCAATAAAGAAAGCGTTAATTATAATTCTACACTAGAGCAAAACAGCGGAATCCGGGTCCGGGAGATAGTATTTGTACCAAAGATCGATTAAAATCTTTTACGTCGGAGATATTAGCCTTTAAGCATATCCCACATATTACGGTAGAGCGCCGAAATGCCCCCGGGATAAAATATCATGACTCCGATAAGAACCAGGCCGTAGATAATCAGGCGAATCTCCATAAGAGGCTGGAGATAGGTAAGAACTGGGATAAACAGGAAAGCTGCGACGAGCGGACCCCAGATGCTTCCCCTACCTCCCACGTAAGCAAGTGCCATTATCTCGATAGTCTGACTCGTCTTCATCACGTCCGGAGTCAGTATGCCGATATAATGCGCATAAAAGCCTCCAAGCAATCCCGCGATTGCCGTGGAAATCGTAAAGTTTAATACCCTGTACCAGGTCGGATTGACCCCGGAAGCCTTTGCAGCTTCCTCGTCCTGTCCGATGGCCTTAAAGAATAGGCCAATCCGGGAGTTGGCAATTGCCAGTAGGGCAAAGAAGCTGAACGCGGCCATGACTAGCACTACGTAAAAATACTGGCCTCGATCCATGGTTTCGAAGAACATTGGACTCATCAATCCAAGCGGTCCCCTGGTAAAGCTGGTCCAGTTCGTCACTATTGACATCAAGCCAAGGCCGGTAAACCAGGCCATAACCGCGGCAAAAATTCCGTGAAGCCTCAGGGTCAATAGCCCAACCAGAAAACCCAGAATCGCTGAAAACAGTAGTCCGGCAAATATACCAATCCAGGGCGAGACTCCCAGTTTCGCCGCGAGCAGAGCCGACGTGTATCCGCCTGCTCCCCAGAACGCCGCAAAACCGAAGTTGACAACGTTGATGAAACCCACCGTAAAATCGAAAGCCATGGCCAGAGTGCCGAACAATAGTGCCGATATCAACAGTTGAAAGGCAAACTGATCTGACATGAAAATTGGAACAAAAGCGAGAACGAAAAGCAGGGCCAGACCGGGATTGGCAAATTTCGAAGATTTGAATCTTCTAAGGTACTGGGTCATATCTATCTCTCCCAGACTCCTTTCACGTCCGAACCAAACAAGCCGCGAGGCTTGAAGAGTAAAATAATAATGATCAGAGTAAGGCTAAACAGTCTCTGCCACCCTGACCCGACGCTGTAAGCGGCAAAGGTCTCTATCAGACTAATAATCAGTGCACCCACGGGAATCGAAGCAATATTTCCAAGGCCAACCAGAATTACCACGAACCATGAGGAAAACAGAGGCATTAGCCCCATAGTCGGATAAGCGGGATTCAAGGAGAGCAAAGAGGCGCCGGCTATACTCGCCAGCATAGCGGAAAGGGCAAAGGTAAGAGTGTGAATGTTGTTCAGATCTATTCCGACCACCCTGGCTCCGGTTTCGTCCTGAGCGGTAGCCCTGATGGCTTTTCCAATAGTAGTCTTCTGGAGGAACAACCAGAAAGCAAGCACGACCACCGCCGCTATACCTACACCGACCACCCTGTCTATCGAAATCGAGATCCCAGCGACATTCAACCCACCCTGCCAGTACTGATCTATTCCCCGGTATTTAGTACCAGCAACTGCCTGGATCAAATTCTTCAGCAAAAGCGACAGCCCCACCGTTACCAGAAAGGTATTCATAATCCATATTTTTCGCCTTTCGGACCTGAGCCTCAATGGATAGAAGAAGCTTTTTTCAATTATCGCCCCCAGTATAAACCCCCCGATCGCGGCAAATAATATTGCCACCAGGGGTGGAAGGTTCAGTTCCGCAAAGGTGAAAACGGCTATATAAGCACCGATCATGTAAAGTTCCCCGTGGGCGAAGTTTGGCACGTTCATCACGCCGAATATCAAAGATAACCCGGTAGCTGTAAGGGTGTATAGACCGGCCCTTACGATGGCGGACATTAAAAGACTGGCTAAAGAACCTCCTGATATCATAATCTCTCCTTACAACCAATCCTTGATTACTTCTTTCACGTCGGCGAACTCTTCCCGGGGACCCTGAGTCTTGTTTTTACCCAGCTCCAGAGCGTAGATGTAATCCGAAACTTCGATAGCTTTGCGAATGTTCTGGTCCACTAAAAGAATCGTTCTCTCCTCCTCGCTCAAACTTATCAACCGATCGTACATTTCTCCGGCTAAATTCGGTGCCAACCCGGCCGTAGGCTCGTCCACGAGTAGCATCTCCGGATTGCTCATCAACGCTCTTCCGAGATCCACCATCCGCTGCTGGCCTCCCGATAGATTTCCGGCGTGCTGGTCGGACTTTTCTCTCAAAATTGGAAATCGCTCGTAATTCTCCTCTATTCGGTCCTGGACGAGTTCTTTATTACCCCTTATGGTCCAGCCCCCTAGCTGCAGGTTCTCGTGAACAGTCATCCTGTGAAATAACGTAAGCTCCTGGGGCAAATAGACCAGACCCTTACTGATCGCTTTGTGGGGATCTATTCCATTAATGGGTTCGCCTTTAAAGTTTATTATTCCGGAGGTCGGTTCGAGGAAACCGCAGATAGTTTTCAGAAGAGTGGATTTCCCGACCCCGTTGGGACCCAGAACTGCGGTAATATCTTCCTTCTCGGCCTCCAGGTTTACCCCCTGGAGGATGTTTATATCTTCGTAATAACCCACTACCAGGTCCTCCACTTTCAGCAAATCAATCACCCAGATAAGCTTCCAGTACGGCTTCGTCTTCCCTCACCCTGTCAGGAGGTCCCTCGATCAGTTTCTTCCCCTGATCGAATACGATCACCCTCTCGCAGAGTTTGAAGATGGACTCCATGTCGTGGCTGATTATCAGAAAAGTCTTACCGGCGTCGTAGAGTTCCTGGACGTGATCGTGCAGGTCCCCTCGCAGCTCAGGGTGCACTCCGGCAAACGGTTCGTCAAGAACAATAATGTTCGGATCCAGCATCAAGACCCTTCCCAGTTCAAGCAACTTCTGTTGACCACCCGAGAGGTTCACGGATAATTCTTCCTCAAGATGGTCGATTAAAAGAAAATCCATGATTTCGTCGGCTTTTCTCTCCACTTCCTTTCTACTGGTACCTTTTGACGCGAGGGCGGGTACGAGCAAGTTTTCCAGGACCGTCAATTGCTCAAACCCTCTCGTGATTTGGAAAGTACGACCCAGGCCTCTGGCGGCGATCTCGTGAGACTGCATGCCGGTGATGTCGATATCTCCTAATTTAATCGTTCCACCGGTTGGCGAGAATAGCCCCGTGATTACGTTTACGAAGGTCGTCTTGCCGGCTCCGTTTGGGCCAATCAACCCCGCTAATTCTCCGCCCTTTACCGTCACCGTTACCCCGTCCAGGGCTTTAACACCGCCGAAATGTTTCTTCAAACCTTCCACGTAGAGGTTAATGACAATACCTCCAGCTTAATAAAAAGCAGAGGGAGGCGGTAAACCTCCCTCTGCGATACGAGGTGAATAATTATTCCTCCATGTAAGGGGGTACCTCAAATTCACCTTCGGCCCAGTCCTGCGGCCAGATAACAGTCCCTTCTCCGCCGTGATACTGGATAACCGGGTAGATGTAGAAGTCCTTTGCTACCTTTGGATCAGGAACTGTTTCCGGGGTGTATTTGTACTCATTCATCAGGATTCCTTCCGTGAAGGTCAGGTCCCCGGTCCTTACGAGGTAATGATTGACTTTCTGAATATTCTCCGAATTTACCTCTCCGTAAAGCTGGTGGGTTTTTCTCAAAATCTTTATCAGATAGTTAGCGCCGTCGTAAGCCAGGCCAGAGGAAGAAGCACTGGGTTCTACATCCCACTGCTCCTCAAACCTGTCCCTGAACTGCTTTGCCTCCTCGCTCGCCCACTGTGGAATCTGGTCCAGCACGTAGTCAGAGGCATCGCCAGCGAGATCGTACCATTCGCCCATCCAGCCCAGACCGTCGGCAATTACCAGGCTCTTAAGTCCCACTTCCCGAGCCTGTTTGACCAGGGCAGCGAAAGAAGCGGGTACAGTTGACGTACCTGCAATTACAGAGACTTTTTTGTCCTGCCATTTCTGGATGAGGGGATAGAACTTCGTCTTCTGCATTTCGAAGTAGTCCTTGGAGACGACATTCCAGCCAGCCTCCTCGAACTGTTCGGCAATAGAATTCCCAAAGCTCCTTCCCCAGTCAGTATTTTCACCGTAAATTGCCACGTTCTTCGTCCTGGGTTCCCACTTACCGGCTTCTAAGGCTTCGGAAAGAGTGGTAACGTAAGCTATGGATAGTTTTCTGGGGGTGGGCCAGAACTTACCGCTGTCGTAATACTGATACTTTTCCGGTTCTTCGTGGTACTTGTCCAGGATCACCTGGGTTGCGGCTCCGCCGAAGAAATGAGGTATCTCGTACTTCGCTGCCATATCCATCAGGGCAACGGACACGGAACTGTGCCAGTTGAAGGTGGTGACGTCCACTCCCTTTCTCGTTACTGCCTGGGTGTAGTTTCTGGTTGCCTTTTCCGGCTGCGATTCCGAATCCACCTTTACCAGCTCAACTTCGACGTCGCCTATCTTGTTGTCGATCTCGTTAAATGCCATTTGATAAGAATGCCATATTTCACTACCTACCCTGGCATTTGGACCGGTAAATGGACCGATTACGCCCACCGTAACTTTGTCCTGGGCAACCGCGGTATTACTAAAAAATCCCCCTAGCACGAGAGTTAAAACCAGCAGAAAAATTAAACCAGAAACTCGTGGTTTATTCTTAACCAAGGGGTACACCTCCTGATTGATTTTATCTAAAGAAAAGGTTCCACCCTCGATCTAAGCCTTCTCTATCACCTCCACCTTTGCTGAACAGGGTAATAAGTCCATTCAGAGCAAAATATCGGTCATATATGGTTATTATATTTATTCTGACCAATACTTCAAATTGGGCCTATCGAGCCCCACCTCCATGCTGTAACGCTTTCATGTGTGTCGTTAAAAGGGCGGTTTTGCCGGACGGCGGCCGTACAAAGTCAACGGGTCCCAATCTCCATTTCAACCCGTTCGGGAACTTCTCATAGAACCTGGTTTGCTGATCTATTAAACTTTTTCTGGAGGTTGAGCCGTTGAACGCGAATTCTCGAAACAAATGGGTTTTTCTGATACCGGTCGTCCTGCTGGTTTGCCTTACTTTTCAGGTACCCGGGGAAGACCACCGTCCGGAAAATGGTGAGCTAAAACCGGTCCAGGAAGTTTACAGACTTATTTTGAACAATTACTACGATCCCGAGTCAATCAATAAGGAAGAACTAATTCGGGGCGCAATAGAAGGTATGCTCGACCGGTTGCCAGACGAGTACCACGAGGTTTACACGCAAGAAGAATACAAAGAATATCGGAGAAGGCAGGAGGGGAATTACGTGGGAATCGGCATGGAAATTGAAAAATCCGGCGACCGAGTTAGAGTTGTTTCCGTATTTCCCGATACCCCGGCTTCGCGCAATGGGTTAACCTCCGGAGACGTGATCCTCGAAGTCGACGGGAAATCCACCAGGGACTTGTCTTTCACGGAAGTATTCGAGGCCCTCGATGGAGAGGAGGGGACGACTGTACGTATTACGGTCAGGCACTCGGGCGATAGGGAAGAAACGATACGCCTGATCAGAAAGAAGATAGAAATTACCCCCGTGGAATTGAAACTGATTGAGGAGGGTAAGATAGCCCTAATCGACATCAACCTGTTCAACCAGCAAACCGCGCGAGAACTTGAGCAAGTTTTCAATAAAATTGATAACGAAAAGCTTATCGGTTACGTACTGGATCTGCGGAATAATTCGGGAGGCTGGCTAAACTCCGCCATCAAAGTCGCCAGCCAGTTTGTGGATAGGGGCTTAATAACAAAAACGGTCGGTCCTGACGGGACCAGAGAATACGAATCCAGGGGTAATGCCAACCCAAACTTGCCTCTGGTGGTCCTGATAAACGATGGAACTGCAAGCGCTTCCGAACTTGTTGCGGGAGCTATTCGGGATCATGGCATGGGGGTCCTGATCGGACGACGGACCTTTGGAAAGGGCCTCGTCCAGACAACTCACACAGTGGGCCGGGGAATAAGAGTAAAACTATCTACTTCTGAATACCTGACTCCGGGAGAAACCCGGTTAAACGAAAAGGGGCTCGCACCTGATGTAAAATCGGAGGAACGGAGCGAAGATCTCACCAGAGCAATAGAATGGATAAGGGAACATCGGGGACAGAACATGCCCTTGGGAAGAAAGAGGGCTAAAAGTTAAGCTAATCACGCTGGTATACCGATCCTGGTGTATCCGGACCCATCTTTGCGAAAAAAATCCAGAAAGTTTAGTATGAATGCAAAAGGGAGGTAAGCATGGATAATCTATGGATGTTATTGATTGTGGCAGGACTGGTGGTAGGGGCTGTACTGGTAAGCGGCACTTTAATGGACACTCAAACTGTTTCCCCGAGAGAATCGGAAGAGCCTACCACGAAAAGTGCACCCGAGGAAAGCCAGGGTACTTACGACCAAGAAACTAAGTCGGACCTGTCAGGTGAAGTAACGACTCTGGACTTTAAGGTAGATATCACCAGGGACGGTGAAAGCTATACTCACAGGTTCAGAGTGAGACACCCCGACACAAAAGACGAGGACATCCGAATTGATTCGACCCGGGACGACGGTGCCGAAATGACCATCATATTGAAAGGCAGCACGGACGAAGGGTGGGTTAATGATTATTCCTCCAGCGAATGGACCTACTTTACGGGAATTGCTTTTACCCAGATGTGGCAGAACAGGAGCGACCGGTATCTCGCCTATAGAGTCAATGATTGGCGGGAGATGGAAGGTGAGGAGTTCACGGTGAAGGACGAAGACGGAACCGCAAGGGTTTACGATATCAGGGTAAATCGAGACATACCAAGTTCGGTGTTCACCCGATAATCCTTTTGACTGAGAGATTAAGAAAAACCCGCCCTATCCAGCAAAACTCACCAGGAATCTTTATAATCCCCAGCAGGGTACTGGGGATTCTCAGTTAGAAACTTCAGATTACCCGATTTTTCCCTACTCAATCCCATCCAGAGCACTCCTGAACATTGTTCAAACCGTCTTTGGCGCACTGTTGCCATCCCTTCTCATCATAGTGTAGCATTATGTGTAAAACTAGCTTTGGAAACCGTTCGACAAAACCAGGGATCAATTTCCCCAGCGGGGAAATTGCCCTTTCCGATCTCGGCTCGCTCCTCTTGATTTCTCCGAAATCAAGAGACCGTGCCCGCTCGCCTCCGATGGGATTTTCCTGAACGGTTTCCAAAGCTATAAA
>CAZYPS010000058.1:0-11128 GCA_964649445.1 uncultured Thermotogae bacterium
AAGCGGTAATACGCTCATTTAGAGGATCGGCCTCATTGAATAAATTTTGAAAGAGCTCCGAAACCTCATCAGGTCTGGCTTCTGCAAAGCTCTTTAGATCATCTAAATCAATAAAGTACACGAATGAACCAGAATTAGGATTTTCCTTCTTCAATTTTTCAACAACATTCACTATATTATCAGGATTTACTTGGTCTAAAGATAACTCCTGGTTTAAATCTTCAAGTATTTCGTATTTATAATCCTCTACCCAGTCGGCATCGTATTCATCAGAATACCGGTACTTAGTATATTCATCGATTGCAACAGAAAAGAGATCTTGATTTACATTTTTTAGGAAACTTTCTTCCACCATTTAAGCCTCCTCGATAATTATTCGTTTTAATTAAATTTTATATTTTACTTCTTATAGGCAAACCATTTTGTGTAACAGATCAGCTAGAATATGATACACGAAACACCTTTATTATAAAAAGTTTTACGATGGCGGCACTTGTTGCGGTTCGTATTTTTCGTTCTAATTATCGTGGTCTTTGTCCGTTTTAATTTCTCCACCCAATCATACTGCACTTAAACCTCGTTCCTATCTTAATTAACGCCACTATAAGGCACAAATGATCTTACAACCAGAAGATAATCTCTGTTTTGAGCCCGAACCTATCTTATTGCTTAAGGACAGTTTGTAATAAATCCAAAACTCTTTTTCTCCCCCGCAACCTACTTTACACCCAAATACAAAAATGAATTCACAATGGAATTAGAATTTATCCAACAGGATGAAGTAGACTTGACAACTTGTACGGATGATTATAATATAAAGGTGCGGATGTACGTACGAATGAAACAAAAATATGTCAATCAAACTTAAGACATGAAAAATCCAAATCGTGACAAACGACCCTTATATCAGAAGGCTCGGGAAAAAATCGCCAGCTTGATTGAAGAACAGGACCTCAAACCTGGAGAAAAATTACCTTCGGAATCCGAACTAAGGGAACGGCTGGAAGTTAGCCGGCATACTGTTCGCAAGGCTTTAAGTGAGCTGGCCAGGGATGGAATAGTTCAGCGCAAACAGGGAAAGGGAACTTTTGTAAGCGTTCCCCAATTAAAGCAGGAGTTGCCTTATCTGATGGGATTTACGGAAGAGATGAAATCCAGGGGATACGAACCGGGAAGCAAGCTTATCGAATATAGAAGGTTATCTGGAGAAGACCTACCTGAAGAACTCAACGATCTCGATCTAAATGCTGCCGTCAAGATGATTCGTCAGAGGCTGGCAAACGATCTCCCACTTGGTATTCATACGGTGTATGTCCCCGAAGAGATTGCTGATGTCATAGACTTTCCAGCTTCCAAACGGGGAAGCCGAAATAAATCTCTGTACGAGGAATTTGAGAGGGCCGGCTTCCAGATTCAAGGTGGTACGGAGAACTTATCCGCCAGGCCGGCAGGAGATTTCGAATCGGAATACCTGGACGTCGAAAAGGGCGATCCTTTGCTTGTTGTTAAGAGACGTACTTTTTCGGAAAAAGGCTCATTTCTCGAATACGTAGAAGCACTATATTTGCCGGATCAATTCGAGTACAAAGTCAAACTGACTAGAAAATCACCATAAATATCAGCCCATTTCCCGCGGAGGTGATACTCCTGGTCTCGTAAGCGGATTTTTGAATAATCTACACCTAACTTTCGGGAGGGTTTTCCATGTCAAAAGCTTTTGCTTCTAAAATATCAGTTTTATTGGTAATCGGTCTAGTTTTAGGGCTTACGATAGGGTTCCTGAACGTATCCACAGTAACAGCACAGGAAAATTACAAAGTAGCGATGATTATCGCCCAGGGTGGCCTGGGTGACCAATCCTATAACGACCTGGCCTACACCGGACTTACGAAAGCCGGATCCGAATACGAAAACGTATCTATCCGCGCTATTGAATCGAATAACGTAGTTGCCCAAGGAGAGAGACTTCTCAGGACAGCGGCTCAATCCGGATTCGATTTAGTCATCACACTGGAATTCTCTCATGCCGATGCTCTTTCCCGCGTGGCTCCCGACTTCCCCGATACCCATTTTGCAATAGTAAACACAGTAGTGGACGAGCCAAACGTAACGTCGATCATGTTTAACGAACAAACAGGCTCGTTCCTGGCCGGCGCTCTGGCCACAATGGTAACTCAGACACCGGAAATCGAAGGAATAAACCCACAGAAGAAAATAGGTGTAATCGGGGGAACACAATCGGTTGGGATAGATAAGTTCCTGGTAGGATACGAAGAGGGAGCCAATTACGTCGACTCCGAAGTTGAGGTCCTTAAAAGCTATGCAAACGCGTTCGGAGATCCGGCAAAGGGACGCCAGATGGCCAATTCCATGTTCGAACAGGGTGCCGACATCGTTTATCACGTAGCTGGAGGCACAGGTACCGGCGTTATCAAAGCTGCTGAAGAAGCCGGCCACTTTGCCATAGGCGTAGATACGGATCAGGACGACCTCGCTCCGGGTAACGTGTTGACGAGTATGATTAAGCGTGTCGATACAGCTGTTTACGATGCCGTAACGAGACTCGTCGAAGGTACCCTGGAAGGCGGTACCATCCTACGATATGGACTGGAAATGAACGGTGTCAGCCTAAGCGAAATGAAATTCACCAGACATTTGATTCCAAATGAACATCTGGAAAGAGTTGAAGAACTCAAACAAATGATAATTGACGGGGAAATAGAAGTTACGGATATTACCAGAGAATAGCTACCGATTTCGTTTGGGGGAACCCATGCATTTACTCCCAGCTACTGACAAATTAATTGAAGTGAACTTGTCATGAGCTACCTTGAGATGGAAGGTATAACCAAAACTTACCCTGGAGTCACGGCAAACGATGAAGTGGACTTTGCCGTAAACCGCGGCGAGGTGCACGCACTAGTTGGTGAAAACGGTGCCGGCAAGACGACTCTCATGCGGATTCTCTATGGGCTGGAACAGAAGGATTCAGGAAATATCCATCTCGATGGACAACAGGTAGATATACCATATCCCCAGGTCGCAATAGACCTGGGGATAGGTATGGTGCATCAACATTTTAAGCTAATTCAGTCCTTTACGGTTAGAGAAAACATAGTACTGGGCAACGAACCGAGACGGAACAGGTATTTCATGGACGCGAATCGTGTCAATGATACTGTAAGGCAGTTGGCGGACGACCTCGGATTAGAAATAGATCCGCAGGCCAAAGTAAGTGACCTATCTCTTGGAATTCAGCAAGTAGTCGAGATATTAAAGCTGCTCTATCGAGATGCCGACTTGCTTATATTTGATGAGCCTACGTCCGTGTTGACCCCGCACGAAACGGAAGGACTCTTCAAGCTTATCTCCGACCTAAAAGATCAGGGAAATACCATAATTTATATCACCCACAGGCTTTCCGAGGTCAAGGAAATTTCGGATAGGGTAACAGTATTAAGGGACGGAAAAGTAGTGAAAGTGAAGGAAACGGAGGAAACCTCCCAGGAGGAGATAGCCGAACTTATGGTGGGGGAAGAAGTCCATAAGGTGACTTCAAAGGCTTCGGAAAGGCCGGAAGAAGAACGAGCCGTAATGGAAGTCGAAGACCTCACTGTCCAGAACAACTTTGGCCTGACAGCTGTTGATTCCGTATCGATGTCGGTCCACTCAGGAGAGTTAACCACGGTAGTCGGCGTGGAGGGCAATGGGCAGGCGGAACTAGTTGAAAGTCTGATCGGTCTGAGAACTCATGAGAACGGAGAAATTTACCTAGAAGGGCAGGAAATCTCGGACAATTCTATTCGGAAGAGGAGAGACAGAGGAATTGCGCTAATCCCGCAAGAGAAATATACCAGGGGTGTAAGCCCGGAATCCTCTTTTCGGGACAATTTTATATCAACTGACTACCATAAAGAGCCAATGTCTTCCCGGGGTCTCCTGAATCTCAGCTATATCGGCTCTGCAGTGAAAAGCGCAATCGAAGAATACGATATTCAGATAGCAAATCCGATGGCAAAGATTTCCTCCATGTCAGGCGGAAACATCCAAAAAGCGATACTCTCGAGGGAATTGAGCGGAGACCAAAAGTTCATAATAGCATCTCATCCGACACAGGGGATAGACGTCAAATCTATACAGTTCGTTCACAAGAAGCTGATCGATCTAAAGGAGCAGGGTAAGGCAATACTCCTCGTCACAGGTGACCTCGATGAGGCGATGAAAATTTCTGATAGGATAATGGTTATGTATGAAGGAGAGATAGTTTACGAAGTCTCTAAAGAAAACGCGGACAAGGGAACTCTGGGAAAGAAGATGACAGCCGGGGGCGGAATGGCTTCCAAAATCAACAATTGAATCAAACTTCGGGGCAAAAATAAAAATATTGATACCGTTACTATTCAGGTGATGTAAGTGAAAGAATCCCTTCTCGGAGTACTCGAGCTTATCAGATGGCCCAAGTCGTTTCTCCAGCAGGGTTTTAGGTTAGTAATTACGTTCCTTCTGGCCCTGGCCATAGGAGCCCTGATACTCGTTGCAACCGGTCAGAATCCTATCAATGCTTATCAGCTAATTTTACAGGGGGCCTTTGGAACCAGAACAAATATAATGGGAACACTGATGGTTTCGACACCGTTAATTTTGACGGGTCTCGCCTGTGCCGTAGCTTTCCGGGCAAGTATTTTTAACGTCGGAATACCCGGATCGCTCTATCTCGGAGCATTTGCCGCTGCGTGGACGGGATTTACCTTTACTAGCCTACCGGGACCGATAATTATTCTACTGGCCTTTCTTCTAGCAGGCGTAGCTGGTGGCGGATGGGGGTTTATTCCCGGGTATCTAAAAGCCCGGTTCGAGGTCAACGAAATAGTAACCACACTGATGCTGAATAATGTAGCAATATTGTTGACCAGCTATCTCGTTAATTACCACTTCCTGCCGCCTGGAACGGCAAATTCTGTTAGTTATGAGATCGATCCCTCGGCTCAACTTCCGACTTTTACCAGATCGTCCCAGCTCAACTTGACGATAGTGATAGCCCTCGTTGCGGTAGTTCTGGTCTATTTGATGTTTTACCGGACCACACTGGGTTATGAGATCCGAACTGTGGGGGACAGTAAGCAGTTTTCCCGCGCGTCCGGTATAAACGTATCAAGACTGATTGTGATGGCGATGGTGATCAGTGGTTTTATCGGAGGAATAGCTGGAGCCGGCCAGGTGCTTGGCGTCCATTACAGATTTATTGCCGGGTTTTCACCGGGTTACGGTTTTACCGGAATTACGGTAACGCTCCTTGCCCAGCACAACCCGTTTGGGGTTCTGGTCGCAGCGTTGTTATTTGGAGTCTTACAGAACGGTGGTTCATATGTTCAGTTTTTTAGCTCTATACCACTTGATCTCGTGGATATAGTCCAGGGAATAGTTATCATGCTCGTAACAGCTCAATTCTCCCTCGACTGGCTATTTCACAGGTGGGAAAGATCATGATCCAATTTATTAGCAATCTACTTCACACGACACTCCAGATGGCCGCTCCACTGATCTTTGCCGCCATGGGTGGAATAATAACAGAACGGGCCAACCTGATTAACATAGGTCTGGAGGGAATGATGCTGGGTGGAGCTTTTACGGGAGCCATAACGAGCTTTGCAGTAGGAAACTCATTTCTAGGGGTTTTGGGGGGTTTGCTCGGTGGAGTAATACTTGCTGCGCTATTTGCCGTCGTCGTCCTTGAGTTAAAAGCAAATATAGTCATCGTCGGGCTCGGTCTTTCAACTCTGGCTACAGGGTTGACGGCATACCTCCTACCTACGGTCTTCGGCACTCGGGGGAGCTTTGCCCCGGAAGGAATGCAAAGTTTGCCCAAAGTTACAATCCCGATCATAAAAGACATACCGCTACTCGGACAGGTCCTATCGGGTTTTAACCCGCTCGTATACTTATCCTGGGCTTTAATTCCAGCGACTTCGATCCTGCTATATAAAACTGTCTTTGGGCGTCACATAAGAGCAGTCGGCGAATTCGAGGAGGCTGCCCGTTCCGTAGGGATCAACGTAAAATTTGTCCAGTACAGTGCTATTCTGATCGACGGCGCCCTGTGCGGACTTGCAGGAACTCACCTTTCGCTGGGCGTGTTGGCTCAGTTTACCGAAAACATGACCGCCGGGAGAGGTTGGATGGCACTTGCCGCTTACTTCTTCGGCGCCGTTCAGCCAGCCTTAACTGCGCTTGCCAGCTTATTATTCGGCTTGTTCGACGCGCTCCAGATCAGACTCCAGAGCTTCGGCGTTCCGCCACAGTTGATTCAAATAATCCCCTATTTGGCGGTAGTACTGTCCTTGACTTTTGTGGCCATTCAGAGGAAGAGAACGCAGGGAGGTAAAATTGAATAAAAAAGCGGTCATCGTTATAGATTTGACAAAAGCATTTGCATCTAAAGAGGGTTCCGTTTTTCACCGTGAGGCCAGGGATATAGTTCAAAACGTAAGAAAAGTCGTCAAACGGGCACGTTCCAACGACATTCCAGTCCTGTGGACTGTTGACTTTCACCGCAAGGGCAAGCCAGATTGGGAGCTAAAATGGGTCCGGAAACACGGTATTGAAGGAACGGCTGACGTAGAGTTCCGGGAAGACCTCAGACCGGAGGAGAACGAAATCGTCCTAAAAAAGAGGAGATACAGCGCATTTTTTGGTACCGACCTAGATCTAATCCTGCGCGATTACGGGGTGGAGGAGTTAGTCATCGTCGGCACCAAGACAAATGTCTGTGTCAGGGCAACTGCTCAGGATGCATTTGCAAGAAACTATAGAGTATTAGTACCACGTGAGTGTACCTCAACGGACGACGAAACAATTCAGAAGGTTAATCTCGACGATATAGACAATTATATGGGTGAAGTAATAGATCTCGAAGAAGCGCTTGAAGGTCTCACTGGGGAGTGATTATGTGGATGTAATTGCCACAGGTTATCCAAGCCTTGACTTCATTACCCGGGTTTCCCGAAGCCCGGAGGTAGACGAGACGGCGATAATAAAAGAACGTTCTCCGGAACCGACTTTCGGGGGGTGCGGTGCCAATATTGCAACTGGATTGGCAAATCAAGGTTTTGATACCGGCGTAGCTATGGTCGTGGGTCGCGATTTCGAAGAGAGTGGCTACCTGAAATACCTACAGACCAAAGGCGTTGATACTGCGGGGATAGTAACACTGGAGGAGGACGTAACCTCACGCAGCCATATTTACGTCAACCCGGACGGTGAATACCAGAATTTCTTCTACCCGGGCGCGGCCGCACACTATTCGGAGGATCAACTGAAGAACCTTGAGCCGGGACGGTCTGAGTATGCTCTGGTTACCGTCGGAAACTCCAGCTACAACAGAAAGTTTGTGGATCTGGTAAGGAAATCGGATTCCAAACTACTCTGGCAGCTTAAAGCTGATGCCGATGCTTACAGACCTGATGAACTGGAGATATTTGCGCGCTCGAGCTGGGCGATATTCATGAACCGAATAGAGAAGGAATACCTGCTAAAAAACCTGGGGCTCGAATCCGTAGAATCTTTCTTGGGCTGGAACACTGAATTGATATTCCTTACCAGAGGTTCCGAAGGAAGCACGGTCATTACGAATGATGGAAAAGTTGACGTTTCTGTGGTAGAAGCAGAAAAAGTCGTTGAACCAACAGGAGCTGGGGACGCCTTTACAGCAGGTGTCCTATCAGGTCTACTGAAGTCACTTTCTCCAATTAAGTCCGCAAAAATGGGGGCAGTGTGGGCATCTTTTGCGGTTGAAGGTGTCGGCGCACAGAATCAACTGCCCAACTATGCCGATACCAGAAAGAGATATAACAAAAATTTTGAGGGGATTTAATTGAGCACAGTTTACTTACAATGTGAACCAAAAGATATAGCAAAGAACGTGGTTATGGTTGGTGACCCCGGAAGGGTCAAGCTCGCTGGAGAATATATGGACAGTGCCGAAATGATTAGCCAGAACAGAGAATTCACGGTCTTGACAGGTGCATTCAGAGGGACGAAAATCTCCCTGGTCTCGTCGGGAATAGGTTCCCCTTCCCTTGGCATAGCACTGGAAGAACTGGCACAACTTGGGGCAAGATCCGTTTTAAGAGCCGGAACTGCTATGTCAATTACCGCTGAACTAGGATCTTATGTGGTTTCCACGGGCGCAATACGCGGGGAAGGTACTTCGAAGGAGTATCTACCCGGAGAGTTTCCAGCTGTGCCTGACCTCGGACTTTCCCATACAATACTGGAAAGGCTAAGGCAGTCGGGAGCCGAGCACAGTTACGGCATGACGGCGACTTTCGATTCGTTCTATACAGACATGGCGCCAGTATGGATAGACAAAAATAGAAAACTGGACGATACTTACCAGGTTGCTAAAGAGAATGGCGTACTGGCGATGGACATGGAAAGCTCATTTCTCTTTGTACTTTCAACGTACCTAAATTTAAATTCCGCTTCTCTCTGCCTCGTTACCAACATGCCGGAAGCCCCTGAAGACAAGTTGGAGGGAGAGGAAAGAAACGAGGCGGAATCTATGTTGATCCGCTTATCTTTAGAGACTTTATCGAATTACGAAGGAGGATAGATATGGAAAGTCTTAAGCACTACATAAACGGAGATTGGTTAGAACCAGAAAGTGAGGAGTTTACCAACGTTATAAATCCGTCCACTGAAGAAACAATAAGCAAGGTTCCGGAAGCCACTGATAGCGAAATCGACAGAGCTTTTGAAGCAGCAGATTCTGCTTTTGAGGATTGGAAGAGGGCACCTGCCCCGGAAAGAGTAAGTTACCTTTTTGACGTAATCGAGGTTTTACGGGATCGACGGGCCGAGATTGGCAAGCTAATAACGCTCGAAAACGGGAAACCACTCTCGGACGGTAAAGGGGAGATAGAGTGGACTACCGACGTACTGGAGTTCTTTGCAGAAGAAGGAAAACGGATTTCTGGAGAGGTAGTGCCGCGTAATCAGGCGGGTGCCAGGAGCTTCGTAATCAAGCAGCCCCTGGGAACGATTGTAGCAATTGGACCGTGGAATTTTCCCGTTGACCTGTTAATCTGGAAGATTGCTCCGGCACTGGCTGCAGGCAACGCGGTCGTAATAAAGCCCTCCCAGGAAACTCCAATGGCGATAACCAAAGTCGTTAAGGCTTTTGACGAAGTGGGTTTACCTGCTGGAGTACTCAATATGGTCCACGGCTCAGGCGGAGAAACGGGTGATAAACTCGTAAAAGACAAAAGGGTCGACAAGATTGCCTTTACCGGTTCAACCGCTGTGGGTAAACACATCATTCGTCAATCTGCCTCCACGCTTCCAGAAACATCCATGGAGCTTGGGGGACACGCACCTTTTGTCGTAACCCAGAACGGAGATCTGGATAAGGCCATTCCAGAGGGCATCCGGAGATGTTTCTCTCATGCGGGACAGATATGCCATAGCGTAAACCAAATAGTTCTTGAAGAACCTATAGCCGAGGAGTTTATCGAAAGGTTCGTGGCAGGTACGGAAGATCTTGTCATTGGGGATGGAGTGGAAAATCCTGACGCGGACCTCGGACCATTGACGACCAAGGCCGGTCTACAGGATATTGAAGAGCATGTATCCGATGCGCTGGAAAAAGGAGCCCAGTTGCTTACAGGAGGAAAAAAACCTGCCGGATCTGAGTTTGAGCGGGGCTATTTCTACGAACCAACCGTACTAAAGGGAATTACAGATGATATGGACATCGCCACGGAGGAAACATTTGGACCTGTTGCCCCAATCACGGTCGTTGATGATACTGAAGAGGCTGTCCGGGCCGCCAATAATACTAGATACGGGCTCGCCGCATACATCTACTCGGATAACACCAATGAAGCAGTAAGAATAGCCGAGAAACTCGAGGCGGGTTCAGTAGGTATAAACAATAATTCAGTCTGCCGCGTTGAAGCTCCGTGGGGTGGCTGGAAGGATAGTGGCTTCGGGCGGGAGCTCTCATCGCACGGTCTTGACGAGTATCTCCAGCTAAAACACATAAAATTCGAGTTTACTGTCGAGTAGAGTAAAAACTATCACTGGGGGTGAGTCTAGGAGTGGAAACAAAAAGTCTTTTCGGTATGGTACATCTTCTTCCTTTACCCGGATCCCCTAATTTTGATGGGGACATGGAAAAGATTTTTGACAGAGCCAAAAAGGAAGCGGATATACTGGCGGAGACCGGGTTCGATGGACTAATAGTCGAAAATTTTGGTGACATCCCTTATCCAAACGGAGAAGTCGACAAGATTCAGCTTGCAGCAATGTCGGCCATAGTCAGGGAGATATCAGCTCGAGTTGACATTGATATAGGAGTTAACGTCCAGTTCAACGATTATGAGTCCGAACTGGCAATAGCCAAGTCTTGTGGTTGTGATTTCGTGAGAATAGAAGCTTTTACCGAGACAGTGCTGACAAGGAGCGGCATATTGGAGGCATCGGCAGCCGACATAATGAAGACTCGAAAGAGATTAAAACCGAAATCCAGTAAGGTAGATTTAATGGTGGATGTATTGTCCAAGGGAGTTACGCCAGTAAGAGAAGAACCCATCGACCTTGTAGTCAAACGGACTGAGAAAAATGGGGCTGACGGAATTATAGTGACGGGTTCTGGTACTGGGGAATCCACCCCGCTAGATTACGTCCGTGAAGCCAAACAAGCCACCAACTTACCCGTACTTGTTGGCAGCGGACTCAATGCAAATATGATCGGTGAAGTGCTTGAAGTAGCGGACGGTGGAATAGTGGGTTCCGCTCTTAAAGAAGAAGGAAGGGTTAGAAACCCTGTCTCTCCAGATAGGGCGAGAGAATTTATTGCCAGTGCTACTTAGCATAGTTCGATAACAAGAAATAGACAGGATTCGAATGAAGCTTATTTCTTAATTCTTTATTTAGGTTTCAGTAACTGAGAGGTAATAATAAATGATGAGGCCTGAAGTAATGGCATTACTCACAGGGATATCTTGGGCAGTTGGTTCCTTTTTTGGTAAGAAAGGGCTAAATATGGCCGAACTCGATCCTCACGTTGGTCTTATAATAAGACTGGGTGTTTCATTTATCGTAGTTACAATAATAGCCTTACCGAAAT
>CAZYPS010000059.1:0-11115 GCA_964649445.1 uncultured Thermotogae bacterium
GCCTTTATCAGCGTTCCGATAGGAGAGCTGGGAGTCTTCCAGGTCATTTCGGAAGAGGTAGCCAGTTTTACCGAACGGGACGTAGAACTTGCCGAGGTGCTCATCGGCCACCTCCGGGAGGAGCTAATGCGGGTCCGGCTCGAAGAAGAGCTAAGACAGCAGGCAGTGAAGGACCCCCTTACTGATCTGTACAACCGCAGGTACTTCAACGAATCCCTCGACAAGGAAGTAGAAAGATGCAGACGCTACGAAGAAGCTTTGGCTTTTTTGATGATCGACGTCAACCGGTTCAAGGAGATAAACGACCGGTATTCCCATCAGACAGGCGATGAAGTACTACGAGAAGTCGCAAACCTGCTCCGAAATAACATCCGGGACGCCGACACGGTAGTCAGGTACGGAGGGGACGAGTTCCTGATCATGCTGCCCGAAACTAAGAAGGTAGAGAGCACGGTAGACCGGATAGAAGAGGGTCTGGAGCGGTGGAACGAGGAGTCGGACCTGCTTGACTTTCCTCTAGATCTTGACATGGGGACCGCCTTTTGGAATCCCGATCAGGATATAGACGTTGAAGAGGTGCTAAAGGAGGCAGATAAAAAGATGTACGAAGAAAAGAATCGATAAAGTCCCCGTTTTATCGCAAATAAAAAGACAGGCCGAAACCCCAACCTATCTCCAAAACACATCCGGTGATCCACTGGACAACAAAGTCGAACCGATTTATTTGGCGCTGAAACCACTCTTAGTCGAGTTAAGTCGGTGATTTTTTATCAGACTGTTTTATTTGATTGGAGGAAATGACCCCTCACTAATATCGAATTAAAAGTGAACTGTATTAATTTCGCCAACTTTTATTTCGATTAAGATAGTAACTAGTGTAACAAAGTTTAACTTAAAATATTGCCTCTCGCAGTGAGCTATAGAATAAGGTGCTAAATTTCCGTGTCACCTGGTGAGATGCGGGGGTATAGGGGGCAAGCTGACCCTGTTGAATGGAAAACGACCGACTAGAATTCTCGAATATCCCTCCGTGTTCCATTCTTGCTTCGTGTTTACCTACTATCTTGTATGTATACTCTTTATCCTTGTCCAGATCTTACACGGTGCCATAGGCACTGTGTAAGTGAACCCCTAAACCGCCGGAAATTTCCCTATCTATCTGAACTGCATCTTCCTGAGATTTTGCCCACCCACATCCGAGTTCCCGGTAAACTCTCCGGAAACACCATCTTGGACTGACAGGGGTTCTGGTTTGCGAGGTTGGTGGATTCGGTTGAACCAGATTCTTCCAGAGCTCGAGGTAGTTAAGGTTTCGGGTATCGGGTTGAGTACCTTATCCGAGATTTCACCCTTCGAGGTTTTAGAATTGGAGCTCAAAGTTCCCCCGAAAAGCACCTTTATATAGTCCTTTACACAAAATCGGAATAGAAAGTTAATTTGGTCTCATTCAGAGTCATTAAAATCTTTATCAATCATTTCAAGTAGTATTTCCACTATTTCCGGATCGAACTGACTTCCCGCGTTTTCTCGTAGTTCTTCTAAGGCTTCCTTTTCGGGTAAAGCTTCTCTATATGGTCGGTCCGATCTCATGGCATCCCACGCATCGGCAACGGCAACGATTCTTGCCTCCAGAGTTATTTCTTCCCTTTCTAGTCCTCTGGGATAACCGGAACCATCGAATTTCTCCTGATGTTGGCCGACGATCTCGGCTGCACGTTTTAACTGGTCAACCTTCCCGACGATTCTTTCCCCTATTTCCGGGTGTTTTCTCATCTCTTCCCACTCTTCTTCAGTTAGATTACCCGGTTTGCCAAGAATAGAATCCGGTATACCTATCTTTCCTATGTCGTGCAGGATGGATGCGTAACGGAGCTGTTCCAGCCTACTCTCAGATAGCCCCAGCTTCTTGCCTAACTTCACGGAAAGCTTCTGTACTCTATCTATATGTTCTCCTGTATATTCGTCCTTGGCTTCGATTGTCCTGTTGAGTGCTTGCAGTGTCTCGAGAGTTGCCTTCTCCAGCTTCTGCTGTGCCTCTTTTCTTTTCGTGATATCCAGGGCAAACCCAAGGAAACGACTCCTTGGTAACTCTACAGCATTTAGCAAAAAGTAGCCTTTGGTTCCATCCTTGCGCAAATAGGGAAAGTCCGCCTTCATTTCTCCTTTTTTCAGGAGTTCGCCAAAAGCTTTTTTAACATCTTCTGAAATTTCCGGTGGGTGTAGGTCTGGTACTTTCATTTCCAGCAACTCCTCTTCTGAATAACCTGTCAGTTTACAGGCTCTCTCGTTTGCTTCTAATAATCTGCCATCTTCAGAGGCGATGAACACCGCCAGGGGTGCGTTTTCTACGTAACTCCGAAATTTCTTCTCGTTTTCTCGGAGTTTGAATTCCATCTCTTTTCGATCGGTAACGTCAGTAATGATTCCCTGGAGATTTTTGAGCTGCCCAGCTTCGTCAAATATACCTCTACCTCTCTCCCAAACCCATTTAAGTTCCCCGGAACTGGTCCTTATTCTGTATTCTAACTTAAAAGGTTCCTGGACTTTCAGGTGCTTTTGTACCTCTTCCCAGACCATTTGCCTGTCTTCTTCCACTATCAGGTCATGGTAGGATACTAAAGAATTATTTATTAACTCTTCTGGCGTATAGCCGGTTAGCTCTTCGCAACCGTCGCTTACAAATCGCATGGTCCAATCTCTGTCGTTGTCGCACTTGTATGCCATGCCGGGGAGGTTCTTTAACAGAATTGACTTCTCCCTTTTCTGTTTTTCCAGCCTTTCTAGCGCCTGTCTGCGTTCCGTAATATCTCGGTTAATTGAGATGTTAGCTTGCTTTCCTTCATGGTTAAGTGGGCTTACAACTACCTCAGTCCAGTATTCGGTCCCATCTTTTCTTTTTTTCTTTTGTGTGTAATTAATTGTTTCGCCCTGAGCTAACTTCTCGTATTCCTCTTCTAGATTACCATCCGGCTGACAGACGACAAGATCATCTACGATGTTCATACCTATTAATTCGTCTCGGGAATAACCGGTTTGTTGTTCGGCCGTGGAATTGGCTTCTAGTATTTCCCAGTGGTTATTCCCTCCCATTTTTACGATGAAGATTGCATCGCCTGATTTTTCAAAGTATTTTTTATACCTCTCCTTACTTTTCTTTAATTCTTTGTTCGTTTTTACCTTATCCGTTATATCTTCCAAAACTGCTACCATGCCGTCGAAGTCGCCGTTATCGTCGAACAGGGGGCTAGCATTGGTGGATAGAAACCTTCGGTCCCCATTAGGACGCTCTATTGCAAATCTTACGTCGGTAACCGGTTCCCCTGTATTCTTTACTCTCTGGAACGGCAGTTCTTCTTTGGGGAACTTATTGCTCTCTAAGTCAGTGATCTCCCAGTCAGGATCGTCGTAAGTCCTATTCCTTATCTCAGGCTTCTCTAAACCAAGCACTTCTTCAGCTTTACTGTTGGCGTAAACAAAATCACCTTCCTTATCCACCTTTACGATGGCAGCAGGACTGGTTTCAGCGAGTTTATCGAGAGAGATTTCGACGTTGGAACTGTTCTTATGCATGTTGTGACCTCATTCTTTTTGTCAACACCCCACCGGAGTAGCTAAAATCAGTATATCCGCTCTTCGAGCCGGTGAAAATTTTTCTAGAGTCTAGTATTGGAAAAAGGATAGAAATGGATAGCGTATATAACGAGTTGTCTTTGATACAGCTTTTAATTGTACTGCGAAGTTACTTCTTTTTCATACTAGTTTTGATTTAGAAGTTTCGTGTAATATTTAAAACAACCACCGTGATCCAGCTACACTGTAAACTAATTGAACCAAGTTTTGTGGTCTTGTAGAGGTGATAAAATTGCCCTTCGCCCCCGCTAACTCCGAATATTCTAAATTCAAAAATATAACCGTAACTGTTCTCGACGTTAATCGTGTCTAAAATTCGCTTTACCGGATTAATGACTTCCTTTAAACTTTCTCACCCGACTCTCAAAATATATTGAGTGTTTTTTAAATGAAAAAAAGATCTTTTGGGCAGGGCTTTCGGTTTACCGTCCAGGAATTTTCCGGAGCTTTCGGGGATTCCATCACCGTCATCCCTCTTCTCATAGGAATTGCTATTACTACTGAAGTCGAGCTTTCCCACCTACTTCTGTTCTTTGCCGTTTTTCAAATTGCTAATGGTCTTTACTACCGCTTGCCAATGCCGGTGGAACCGATGAAGGCACTTGCCGGACTAACAATTGCCGGAACGCTCTCCTATGAACAGGTGATTGCAGCAGGTCTTGTACTTGGTGTCATTCTCTTAACCACGGGTTCCTTAGGTGTTATGAAATGGCTGGACGAATTCGTGCCGGTAAGTGTAGTTCGGGGGGTTCAGCTTGGTCTCGGTTTCATCCTTTTGCGAACTTCGTTCGGGTACATAACCGATACAGTGTGGCTTTCCGCTACGGGGATAGGAATAGTGCTGATATTCCTCTTTCTCAAGAAGAAATACTCGTTCCCGGATCTCTCCGCATTTATCGTACTTTTGCTGGGTATATCTTATGGTTTTTACTTTCACGGGATTCCCGATATCTCGATTATGGAATTACCCGTGATCCAGTTTCCGGACCTGGTGGATTTCCCCAGGGGCATCGTCCTAGGGGGCATCCCTCAATTCTTTCTGACCGTCGGTAATGCCGTCCTCGCGACCTCTTTGTTGTTCAAGGATCTGCTTGATAGCGATGTCGATCCGGACAGCTTGTCTCAATCCATGGGACTAATGTGTCTAATTTCAAGCTTGTTTGGGGGTTTTCCCGCCTGCCATGGTTCCGGTGGGCTTTCCGGGCAGTACAGGTTTGGCGCCCGAACGGGCGGATCCAATCTAATTCTGGGAACAGTCTATCTGGCAATTGCATTGATTGCCGGTTCGGCTGGGTTTTTGAGTTTCTTTCCACTGTCCGTGCTGGGGGCATTGCTCGTATTTATTGGCCTCGAGCTGGCTCTAGCAGCGAGTCAAACCGACAAATGGCATATCACGTTAACAGTGGGGTTAGTTTCGCTATTCACGAATATAGCTATAGGTTTTGGGGCCGGGCTGGTGTTAGAAAAAGCGATCAGCTTCAGACGGAAACTCTAACGACGAGAGTGGCGGAGGGGGTGGGACTCGAACCCACAGGGCCATGCGGCCTTACCGGTTTTCGAGACCGGCTCCTTGCCAAATTCGGTCACCCCTCCTTGTTTCTGAACCTTATGGTAGTGCTGGAAGTCGGTGAGTTCAACCCGAAAGCTAATTGATGATTCCGGGTTTCCTCGAAAAGTTGGCTTCTTCCGATAGTTGGAAATTGTTTTTGATCAGATCTGTAAGAGGCGCTCGTCAGCGAAATTCGCGAGATAACTTGGCCTTTTGTTGTTAACAGGAGCTGGGATCGCTAAAATGTGCCACCAGAAGAAAAAATTCATTGCGCTCAAAGGAGGGGACGATGTCGATACTGATAGATAATACTTCAAATATCCTGGTTCAAGGCATTACGGGCGGAGAAGGGAAATTTCATGCCGAACAGATGAAGCAATATGGAACCAACGTAGTCGCCGGAGTGACTCCGGGAAAAGGAGGGAGTGAGGTACTCGGAATCCCGGTTTACAACAGCGTAAAAAAAGCAGGTTCTCATCACGAAATTGACGTCTCCGTAATATTTGTTCCGGCAAAATTTGCCAAGGATGCCATTCTCGAGTCCGTGAGCAACGGAGTGGAGCTGGTTGTCTGTATAACGGAAAATATACCAGTCCACGATATGGCAGAGGTGTACCACTATGTCCAAAACTACACCGATTCCAGATTGATCGGTCCCAATTGTCCGGGCGTGATTTCTCCTGGTAGGAGTAAAGTCGGAATTCTGCCGGGTGAGGTCTTTGAAGAGGGAGATATAGGTATAGTATCCCGAAGTGGGACGTTAACGTACGAGATCTCGTCCGAGTTGACGGATAATGGGCTGGGACAGTCCACGGTGGTGGGAATCGGTGGGGATCAAATAGTTGGAACGAACTTTGTTGATCTTCTGAAGGACTTTGACCGGGACCCGGGAACGGAACTGATCGTTCTGGTTGGAGAAATTGGCGGCACGGAAGAAGAGCTCGCTGCCGAATATATCGACGAAAACCTCACTACTCCAACCATTGGATATATCGCCGGTTTTAGTGCACCGAAGGGCAAGAGAATGGGCCATGCTGGAGCGATAGTCTCCGGTGAAGAAGGTACCGCGGAGACGAAGGCCAGAGCTCTTGAAAATCACGGTATTCCCGTGGGTCGAAGCCCCTCGGAACTGGCCGAGTTAGCCATCCAGGCTATATAGGTGTGAGTCGTTTTTTTGCCGTTTACCGATCCAGCTAAAGCAGTTCGAGGCAGAAATAGGGAAATAGGACAGTAATTTAGTTTGACGAAATATTTTTGATTACCTGTTCTGCCCCTTCGTCCAGAGATCCCGCGGCGGAGATACCGTTTTCCTTCAGAATTTTCCGCCCCTGCTTTTCGTTGGTCCCCGTTAATCTTACTACGAGAGGCAAATCCGCGCCCTTTTCTTCCAGGGCTTTTACTATACCCCTTGCTATTTCGTCACATCGGGTAATCCCGCCGAATATGTTGATGAAGAGTCCTTCCAGGCCTACTTTTTCCGTTACTATTTCATAGGCTTTTGTCATTAGTTCTGCGTCCGCTCCACCACCGACATCGAGGAAATTTGCTGGCTGACCGCCTTTCTGTTCCAGAACGTCCAGGGTCGCCATGACCAGCCCAGCCCCATTACCAATAACTCCAATAGTTCCACCAAGCTCCACGTACTGGAGACCGGCATCAGCGGCTTTTCGTTCAAGCTCTGTTTTATCGCTTCTCACCTCGCCTTCGGGCAGGATCTGGTTGACTTTTTCCATGGCACGGCTATCGTCATCAACCTTCACCTTCGAATCCAGTGCCAGTAGGTCTCCTTTTTGGGTAAGTGCTACAGGATTGATTTCGACGAGAGTTGCTCCGTACTTCTGATAAGCCCGAAAGACCTTTTCAACCAACTCATAAAATCCTTTGAAGACATTGTCTTCTAATTCTGTCTGGTAGAGAAGTTCTCTGATCTGGTAAGGTTGAAGCTCCATTATCGGATCGGGTTGAATCTTGTGAATCTTTTCGGGCGATTTTGCGGCAACCTCCTCGATATCTACTCCTCCCTCTTCCGAAAATATTACTACGGGACCTTTAGCGCCTCGATCCAGCAGAACCGATAGGTAGAACTCTTGTTTGATATCTACAGGCGCTACCAGCAGGAGATGAGAGATTTTCTCCCCTTTGAGTTCGGAACCCAGCATCGTGCTACTGATTTGCATTGCCTCTTCGGGACTATCAGCGATCTTAATTCCCCCTGCCTTGCCTCTTCCTCCGACAGGTACTTGAGCCTTTACAACGGCACTACCGTTCAGTCGTTTGGAGGTAATCCTGTAAGCCTCTTCAGGTGTTTCAGCTACAGCTCCTTCCGGAACGGTGATCCCTGCTTCTTTTAAAAGTAACCTGCCCTGATATTCCAACAATCTCATTTATAATTCCCCCTTTTTAGTCTTATAGAATTTTTTCATCTTTTTGCTTTTAGTCTATACACGCAAGAGCTGTTATCCTATGATGAAAAACGGCCTGGTCGGACCGACGCGATTCTAAATCTATACTTTTATCCGCCTAGTTGACGGTAAAACTCTAATCGTCACATAAAGACGTCTCAAATTAGTCAAATTTTATAATTTTAAAAACCTAAAGCAATAAACCTAACAGAGGCCTTAATGCGAAATAACCAAACAACGTCACGATCACAAGTACAACTACGTTTAACCCAGCTCCATTTTTGACCATCTGTGGTATCGACACGTGACCGGTGCCAAAAACGATCGCGTTTGGTGGTGTAGCTACGGGAAGGATAAATGCGCCCGATACAGCTATTATCGCCGGGAGTGCCAGTGTGAGAAAGTCAATGCCCATGGTTTGGGCCAGAGGCACTAAAACCGGTAGCATCATAGCTGCCGTACCCGTATTGGAAGTTAAGTTCGTCAAACTGACCATTAACGTGATCGTCACAAGAAGGAAAAACAACAAAGGGAGATGGGTAAATTTGTCCAGTTTCTCGGCCACCCATATAGCAAGGCCGGTTTCCTCTATTCCCTTGGCTAGCGCAAGCCCCCCGCCAAACAGGATTAACGTTCCCCAGGGGATTTTGACCGCCCAGTCCCAGTCCAGGGCGAACTCCCCTTTCTCGAGATTAACCGGGATTAGAAATAGCAAGATAGACATAGCAATTGCAATAGTTGCGTCACCGACCATTGGCAAATAAGGAGTTATCAAGAAACTGCGAATTATCCAAAGGATAGCGGTTAGGATGAAGATCGCCAGTACTCTCTCCTCTCCTTTTCCCATAGGTCCAAGTTTCTGGAGCTTTTCGTTTATCAATTCCTCCCCGCCAGGAATGGTCTCAAGCCGAATTGGACTGCTGATATTTGTCAGATACCACCAGGCTACCGGGAGGAGAATAACAACTATCGGCAAACCAACGATCAACCAGTCCAGAAACGATATAGTCTGGTTGAAGTTGCTCTCGAGAAAAGCAACCAGGAGAGCATTTGGGGGTGAGCCAATTATCGTACCCATTCCGCCAATACTACAGGAATATGCAATCCCTAACATAAGAGCGACGCCGAAGTTTGTCTGGAGCTTTCCCTCAACCTGTGGCTCCTCTTCACTGGCTGTCGCTAAGTACGAAACAACTGCAAGTCCAATAGCGGCCATCATCATCGTGGTTGCAGTATTTGAAATCCACATTGAAAGAAAACCGCTGGCAACCATAAAACCGAGGACAATTTGTTTGGGACCGGTCCCAATGGAACGAATAATGTACAGGGCTATTCTTTTGTGTAAATCCCATTTTTGCATAGCCACGGCGATGAGAAAGCCCCCCATGAACAGGAATATTAGGCGGTGACCGTACTGCGAAGCTACTTCGCTCGATTCCATTATTCCAAGCGCGGGAAAGAGAGCAAGCGGAAGAAGTGATACGGCGGGAATTGGCAGGGCTTCGGTCACCCACCAGGTAGCCATCAAAACGGCTATCGCAAGAGTTTTCTTCGCTGCTGGACTGTGAATTTCAATCGGGAGAAAAATAATTAGTGCGAAAAAAGCTAGCCCAAGGACTAATCCAGTTCGTTGTCTGAAACCGTATCTATCAGAAGATTCTTCGTCGTTTAGCAATATTTTTCTCACCAGAATATGTTATTATTTTAAAAACTCCTTTCTGAACTGTACTTCTCAAACCATAACTTCTCTTAATAATTAAATAGAAGACGTCATCGTAGAGGAAAGTACATAGAACAGCAACAGCTACATGCTGGGTAAGATGATAGGGTGCAGCACCAGGAATTTGTAGAGGATTTTTCCAGTCTTCTGGCTGAATTACAAAGATTTTAGTACTTTTTCCAGGTTGTCGTCGATATCCTTTGAAATTTCGCGATGAATGGAATTGCCCTTGGAATCCATGGTTACCAGCAAGGGTCCAAATTCGTTGACTTCGAACTCCCAAACTGCCTCGGGTACCCCAAGTTCCTCAAGGTAATGGACGTCTTTGACATCTTCTACCGAACCAGCCATTAATGATCCTGCTCCTCCGGTAAATTGAGCGTAAACTCCACCATGTTTAACCAGCGCGTCCGAAGTTTTTTCACCCATTCCACCTTTGCCAATGAAGATCTTCGTGCCGTATTCGTCCATAAATTCGTCTTCGAAAATCTCCATCCTGATGCTCGTCGTGGGTCCGGCGGAAACTACCTGCCATTCATCATCGTGCTTTTTCATTACGGGACCACAGTGGAAGCAGGGATAAGCCGATAGATCAAATGGAGCTTCCTTATCTTCCTCTGCAAGATCGAGTAACTTTTCGTGAGCTGCATCTCTGGCGGTAAAAATCTTGCCTGAAACCTTGAATGGATCGTTTACCTGGAGATGTGCAACTTCTTCGGACTTCAAAGGTGTCTCGAGTATTTTCATCTTCCCACCTCCACGATATCCCCTTCCGGGGTTATTTGAAATGAGATACGTCTATTTGCCCAGCACTGGGGGGTAATTCCTACGGGGAAAGAGGCCGGGTGTCTGTGGTCGTATCCGACCTTTACGTCCAGAACGGTCGTATCTCCTCCGACACCC
This sequence comes from uncultured Thermotogae bacterium, assembly GCA_964649445.1. Taxonomy (GTDB): domain Bacteria; phylum Bipolaricaulota; class Bipolaricaulia; order M55B111; family M55B111; genus JAGXLP01. The sequence goes on from CAZYPS010000059.1 coordinate 10,205, forward strand.
ATTGGTCCAACACCGAGATTATTTGCCCTTTCTTTTAGCTCTTCTTCCAGTTCAGCTATTTCCGGGTCTTCATGACGCTCACCTACTGGCCTTAACAGCGATTCTTTTGCGAGGCTCATTGCTATAGAGGCCGATCCTCCCAGGCCAATTCCGACGACGGTTGGCGGGCATGGTTTCCCTTCCATGGATGCAATTCTTTCCAGAACCAGTTCCTTTACACCTTTTATACCTTTCCCCGGTGTCATCATCGTTAGCTGGCTCATATTCGTGCTACCTCCGCCTTTAGGAAGGTAGGTAAACTTGAGGTCCGATCCGTCAGTGACCTCCCAGTTTATCCAGGGAATCGACCGACCTGTATTATCTCCGGGGTTGTTTTCCGATATTGGATGGACAGTATTTGGCCGAATTGGAACCTTTTCAGTTGCGAGTTTGATCCCCTGTCTGACTGCTTTCTTGATCTCGTCAAGCTCCTCAATAGCGGGATAATCGGAGCCCAGTTGGGCATAAAAAGTAGGTGTGCCCGTGTCCTGGCAGATGGGTATCTCTTCAGCCTGGCCGATTTCCACGGCCTCGAGTATTGCGTCCAATTGTACCCGAGCGCCTTCTTCCTCCTTTTCTCGTGCTTTCTCGAGCGCCGACAATGTCGGCTTCGGAAGCGTTGTGACCGACGTTTTAATCGGGCCAACCAAATCCCGCGCGAGATTCTCCGGATTCATGATCTGTCACCTCTTGTATTGTTGTCAGGGGTTTTTCATTTTTTAACTCTTTTGAAAACTTCATAGCGATTTACTATTACCGTTATTATCAATTTTGAAGTAGCTCTTGCTCACCATTCAGGAAAATCTTTTCAGTCAAAGCTGAACAGCGAAAACGACGGGGCAGCGCTCCACTTTCTTATTATTAGTGAAGAA
>CAZYPS010000060.1:0-10620 GCA_964649445.1 uncultured Thermotogae bacterium
ACCAACAACTACTGGGGTCACGCAAGTGGGCCAAGTGGTGAAGACGGTAGAACCAACCCTGCCGGAAGGGTAGTGGGTAAAGGTGCGAAAGTTGTAGGAGATGTAAATTGGAACCCGTATCTATCTCATCCCGTAGGTAAGCCAAGAGCCGATACTCCAGAACCTCCAAAAAAAGGTCCGAAAGTAAAGAGTTTCTCTGTTACCTCAAACCAGGTATCCTCGAGCCAAAAGGTTACCTTCAGTGCCCAAGGAACTGGAGTAGATCAACTCAGAGTAAAGGTATTCAATACCACAGGCGCGCAAGTTTACGACAGCAATTTCCAGAACGGGTCCACGGTAAGCTGGAACCTAGTTGGAGACTCCGGAGAGAAGCTAGCCAATGGACTTTACCTATTTGCCCTGTCGGCAAAAGTTGATGGCGAGGTCCAAAAATCCGAAATACGCCAACTCCTGGTAATTAACTAACCATAAAACGAATAAGCTGGATAATCTTGAAATAAGTGAAGGGGCGGAATTTTTCCGCCCCTTTTTTATTGTTAAACCACTCACCGGGTTCGAGCTATTCTAAGAAATGGCTAGATTAAAATGCTTAAAAACAACTCTGTTTCCAGAGCAGCTTGATTTCAAACCATTTACAACCAAATCAGAAATGTTACTTTCTGCTGAGACAACAGCGTCTTGAACAGGAAATTCAGTACAGGCTCAATAAAAATACTGTTCTAGAGCAACAGCTATACCTATTCAGTAAGCAAATAGGGTTAATAAGGAAGGTATGAGTAAGGATCTTGTAGGGAACACTAACGAGGTGTATACTGTGATATGCCCTACAAAACAGTATATTCTGCCGATTTAACTACTTTCGGCCTTCATATCATACAAGCGTTCATGTCAGGAAAATACGATTTCAATAGATTGTACTTTGCCTCCATCATAAAGTTGGTCGACATCCCGGATTTAGCTAACATATACATGGGAGGTTTTATGAAAAAAAACACTCGTACTAGCGCTCCTGTTCTTATTGGCATTTGCTCTTTCCCCAGCTGGGGCAGAGATCACAGTTGAGGTAGAGAACGTTTCTCCGGTCAAGGGCCAGGTTGTCATGGGACTTTATCAGGCGGGAGAATTTCCCGAAACTGGAAAGGAAAAGAAGGGAGCCAAAATACCGGTAGATTAAAGTTCGTTAACTCACACCTTTGAAGGTGTAGAACCAGGCATATACGCGGTTTCATTGTTTCTTGATGAGAATGGAAACGGGGAACACGACAAAAACCTACTCGGAATGCCTAAAGAAGGTTACGGTTTCTCCAATAACGTATATAACTGGTATGGAGGCCCACCCGAGTTCAAAAAAGCAAGTTTTGAAGTCGGACAGGAGGAGATGATCACCTTAACTATACAGGTGAAGAACTGGCCTCCGCAGATATGATCCTGTAGTAGGTGTCAGCGTTTGGTATCGACTGAAATAGGTGAAATTAGTAGGTAAGAGTATTGCGGAAACGAAGGCAAGGCGAGTACTTGAATACGAGAAAAGCCCAATGAGTTACACTGTAAATCGTTGAACTATGAAAGAAAAAGTACGGACTTGGGAATCGGCGAAATACTGACTTTTGCTTAAACTTTCCGGTGTGTTGGGTAATTATAGTTTTTTTGCTCCCCGGGCTGTACTTCATACGAACTTCTGTACTAGTTTTTGATTGAAAATATATTTAATTCCTGAGAACGTTCAACCTGAGTGGCGGAATAAAAAAATAGCATCCTATATTGCCATTGTTTATTATGGGGTAGAAAAAGAGTAGGTTTCCAAAAATAAATTTTCCTAAAAATGTTGCTGAAAATGCTTTTAATAAATTTCCCATATATAATTTCTTGGAAAATTGTTCAGATTATTATATAGTAATTGAAAATCAGTCTAGAATGTAGATAGTAGATACCGTTTAAAGTTAGATTTATCGTTATTTTTGCGTAGAAGCAAGGATACGATTCGCCAAGAAATTTGCTAAAAAAGTGTTATCAAGATTAGCTCGTAAGGTCGTTTTTTGTTAGTTTTCTTTAAAGGTTCGGAGCCTAAATAACTACGGGTAGAACGGACGGTTGTGGAAAGGCAACTGGGATAAGGTAAGGGTATAAATTTTGGTTGTAAACAAATCCAGCTGACTTCGTAATCTTGGGGGGTTTGAAGAACAATATCTAATGCTAAATTTAGGAAACAAAAGGAGGTAGTCCGGTGAAAAACGATGTAGCAGGATTCAGGAACCTTCTGGTTTCAATCTTTCTATTAGCGATTTTTATCTTCGCGGCAACGACTACAGGTTTTGCCAGCCTCTCGGGAAGCTGGCAGAACGATCTTTACCTGAAGCCTCAAACAGAATCTTTAGTTGCCTTCGAGTCGGAGCTTTTCCTTGAATATAGTTCAGGGGGAATTACTTACAGCAGCATCTCCAGTTTCGAGACGGAAAGCTACTCCGCTCAGAAATTTGGTGTCGATTTCTCCCTGGGCGTCTTCGGCTTCGATTCAACCCTGTCTTTTTATCCTCCAGAGCAAAGGCTTAACTATTTTCTGACCGAGGCCAGGACAAGTATTTCCGGCCTAGACGTAGTCAACACCTTTCTCCTGGAATACGCGGCGGACGATCAGGGCTTCGGTTCCGGTTACGAGCTCCAGCTCTCGGGAGAACTTCCCGGCGGTCCGAAGATGTATATCACCAACCTCTTCGGAATGGAGAAGAACGAGGCCGAGGCTCTGGGAATAGTTAGCGGCAGCGGCTACAATGTCTGGACCGGGAGCGCCGGCAATAACTACGGACCCTCCCAGCTTCAGTACGTGAGCACGACCGTGGAGATATCTCAAATGAGCTTCGATTGCTGTGACTACTTATCCACGACGAAGTTCAGCGAAGAGAAGGGGTTTGAGTACTCGACCTTCGAGTTCGACCTCGAGTCGGAAAACCTCCCGTTAGAGCTACGAGCAAAGCTAAGCTTTAGCTCTCAGACCAAATCGGTAGAGCTCGATCCGAGGATAGATCTGGACTGGGCCTGCTTTGAGGTCTACACTGACCTTGCTACGCCCGACGATGAAGACCTGCTTGGCAACAACTCGACAAAGGTATCAACCATAGGAGCCCTGGAGATAGAGGGCTTAGGGATTACCGGGGTAGAACTCGGACACGTTACCTTCTCAAGCCTGACCGCTCTAAAAGGTAACTTGAACAAGCTATACGGCGATGAGGATATTGACCTGCGGGCCGACGACTACGTATTGGACCCCGATCCCGTATACATAGGACTCTATACGGAGACCTCCTACGACGAGGTAATCTCGATCGAGAGGTCCAACGAGGTCGACGAGCTCTACTTCGGGGCCGACATATACTTCGACATGAGCGGCAGTTCATCGCTTTTCGACACGGCTCTCTTCACCGGGCAGGGAGAGTACGAACTCTCCGATCAGTTTACCCTGAGTGGCGGTGCCGCGATCAAACCGGACAGCCTGGAGAAGTTCCGGCTCGGCTTTGATTACTACTTCTAAAAAATGATTGAAGAAAGGGAGGTAAAGTTATGAATTCCAAAAAAGTACGTTTTTTGGTTGCTTTATGGGTATTTTTATTCGTAATCTCGGGGATTATTGGGATCGGCCAGACGTTGGACCTGGTCGAGAACCTGGAAACAGGTGAGACCTTCTCTTCAATTAAAGCTGCTATAGAAGACTCCGATACCGATGAAGGGGATACAATTGTAGTTCATCCGGTGGACCAACACTTTCAGAGGATAGAGATGACTAAAGAAACAAAAGACAATTTGACTCTCAAATCCCAAGATATACCAAACAGGCCAACTATTGAGGAAACCGCTAAAACCGTTGATGGCACTTCTTACAAAATTATTACCGAGGGCTGGGGAATTCACCTGATTGACTCAAACGCCAACGACTTTCAGCATTTTCACCTAGCCAAAGTCTCTAGCCTAACTGATGCTGACATCTCAGACATTTGTGGTAGTAGTAGCACATGTTCGGGCGACGTATACGCGGGAGCGCTTTCTTACGGAATTCAACTTGAAAATTCCTCGGGGAACGCATTTCAGCACATAGATATGAGCGAGATACAGAGCAAAGCAACTGCAACCGCCGATTCAGGTGATGCCGAGGCAATTGCTGACGCCTACGGGATTAGCCTAAAAAACTCGTCCGGAAATACTTTTCAATATATAGATTTAAACGATATTTCCGGTCAGGCTTCAGCCAGCACGAAATCCGGAGAAGAATATATCGAAGTGAATACTTACGGAGTCGATATCGATGATTCAAGCGACAACACCTTCAAATTCAACGTCATCGGCGATAACAAGTTCGGGGTTTGGAATAATTCTACAGGTACGACATTTCACTATAATAATATAGTCGATAATACTAGATACGGAGTCAAAAACAGTGCGGACGTAGTTTTAGACGCTAGCCTAAACTGGTGGGGCTCGGATGACGGACCGAGAGTCGACATGGATTCCCCAGAAAGTAATGAGTTTGATCCAGAATATAACGGAGGCGGCGACAGAGTATGGGGATCGGTAGCTTTTTCACCCTGGATTATTAGAAACCCGGACGCCAACTTGGATAAACCGGGCGTCCAGCTTATCGATCCGTTACCGATGATCGTAGAGAAAGTCGGTCCCGCACCGACCACTGAAAACGGAAACACGGGCTACCTGGACATGGCAATCTGGGGTGCCAGCAGCGTCCTGGTGAGGGGTAAGATTATAGTGCCTCACGGAACGTATCAGGCCAAAGAACCGCTGGGGAACAACGCCGAACTGATAAGCGTAGACGGAACCACCTGCCACACCTGCCTGGAGGAAGTCGAAGGGGCCGAACTTACCATTGACGGCAACGACATCACCGTCGGCAAGCTGGATGGTTACACCCCCAGGGGCTTCATCATCAAGGACGATGTCGAGGTCAAATCGGGAGTAGATGCCTCCACTGTGTCCCTGAACTGGAACGATTTACGGAAAACGGTGTCCAATAGCGGTCAAGGCACCCTCAATGCGGAGTACAACTGGTGGGGTGACCTGGATCCTTCCGATAGCATCTCGAGTGAGGTCGACTACAGGCCCTTCCTTCCCGAGGGTCCCTGTGACTTTACCGACTACATGGAAAAGCATGGTTTAACAACTCCAAGGGAAGGTATTGTAAATAAAAGCAGCGAAGGAGAGACCTGCTCAACAGATCTTCCCAAAAAGTTGATAGTTAAATATCGTCTAAAGCCAGATGAAGCCGAAAAGTTAGTCTACGAACACGACTGCTACGATGTAAGAAAAGCACTGGAGAAGGCGGAAGGTAACTTCGACGTCTTCAAAAGCGCGCTTGGAGTGACGAACATCTAAAATAACGGAAAGGACACGAAACAGGTAAGTAGTTATTACCTCTTATTGCCAATAGAGAATTTTAGTCCCGCAGGAGACTGCGGGGTCTTTTTTTACCTGACATCCCTGATCCAGGAGAGTTTGGATAAATTTTTCCGTTTAACATAAGTTCCCTTCCTTCGTATGGATGAATAAATGGCAAATTTCACTCAACCTTTCTAGTCCGAAGTTTGTCAGCTTACCCTGGAAGCAATACGAGTCGGATTTAATGTATTATACTCAAGGGGCGAGAAATGGGTCTGTCGTAACTTTTAATAGGTTCTTAACATTTCATTAATAAATTACCTATATGAACAAGAAAATTTTGGTTGTGGATGACGACAAAGAACTCGTGGATTTCCTCAAAGATTATCTCGAAAAAGACGGGTACTCCGTAACGGGATCCTACGACGGCAAAGAAGCCCTCCAGTTATTTCGAAAACGTGAATTTGACCTGGTCGTCCTGGACCTTATGCTACCGGAGATGGACGGTTATAAGGTATGCAAAAGAATGAGGCGCGACTCAGATGTTCCCATAGTTATGCTTACTGCGAAAACAGCCGACGAAGAAAAGATAAAAGGTCTCGATCTGGGGGCGGACGATTACGTGACGAAACCGTTTAATCCGGGAGAACTGCTTGCCAGGATAAGAGCTTCGCTCAGGAGAGTTGAGGATGAAGATCAACCAAAAGAACTCACTTACGGGGACCTTACCGTCAATTTTGCGAGGAAAGAAGTCCTCCTGGACAACGAGCCCGTAGACATTACCCCGACGGAGTTCAAAATACTGGCAGCTCTTGTCAAAGAACCGGATAAGGTATTCTCAAGAACTCAGCTTATTCATGCTGCCCTGGGCTACGGATACGAAAGCTTTGAGAGGACAATTGACGTACACATCAAACACCTGAGGGACAAGATCGAACCCGACCCTCAAAATCCCAGTTACATCAAGACCGTATTCGGTATGGGTTATAAGTTCGACTCCAGAGGGAAAGGAGGTGGTAGCGAAGAATGATTTATAGCATTCGCTGGAAGTTACTTGTTGGATTCATCCTTATAGTGGCAGTGGCAATAGGTACAGTGGCTTTTTTTGCTAACCGGTCCGCCACCCGAGAGTTCGACCGTTATATAACTCAGGACCAGGCGTTAAAATACCAGCGGCTTTCGCTGATGCTATCCAGCTATTACGAACAGACCGGAAGCTGGAAGGGTGTCCAGGAGTTGATTGATAAGATAAGTAAGACTTATCAGAATAGAATCATTCTCACAAGTGACGAGGGAAGCGTGGTTGCTGATACCGCTGGTAATTTAACGGGTAATTCTTCTCAGGATGCACTGAACTTAAAAATAGCTACACTGGGAGAAGCGGATAACCCCAGCGGGTTCCTTTATCTCAAAGATAGAAAACGGTCGGAGCTCGAAAAGATCTTTATTTCCTCGGTAAACGAGTCTATTACCTTTGCGGCGATTATCTCCGTTCTGGCGGCAATATTTCTTACGCTAATTTATTCAAGAAGGACGTTAAAACCGATCAATGACATTACCTCTGCTGCCGAGAGGATAGAACGTGGTAATCTGGATCAGGAAGTAAAGGTGAAGTCTCGGGATGAAGTGGGAAAACTTGCCTCCGCTTTTAATTCAATGGCGGAGGAATTGAAGGAACAGGAAAGGCTGAGGAAAGATATGGTCAGCGACGTAGCTCATGAATTAAGAAGTCCCCTAACCAAGATTCACGGTTACCTGAAAGCAATAAAGGAAGGAACGATGGAAAACAATGAAAAAGCAATCGATTCGCTTTACAGAAATTCCAAGTTGTTAAAGAGACTGGTTGATGACCTTCACGACCTGGCGATGGCGGAGGCTGGCGAGTTAAATCTCGAGAAACAACCTATCCTCTTGAGTGATTTAATTTCTAAAGCCAAAGAGTCAATACACCTTAAACTGGAAGAAGTAAACCTCGAGCTGAACATCGATTCTAACGGCAAGGTTCTCTTAAACGTGGATCCCGACAGGATACATCAGGTTCTGCAGAATCTCCTTGAAAATGCAATTATACATAGTCCTGAGGGAGGAACGATACAATTAGACACCGAATTCACCGACAATCAAGTTGAAATCAGTATCTCCGACGAAGGCGAAGGAATTCCAAAAGAGGATCTACCGCACGTATTCGATAGGTTTTACCGGGTAGATAGTTCCCGCTCGCGGACTACCGGAGGAACGGGATTAGGACTAACTATCTCAAAAGAATTAGTAGAAGCCCATGATGGAGAGATCGATGTTAAAAGCGACGAAGGCGAAGGGTCTACCTTCACGGTTTTCCTACCCTACAAGGAGAAGGGGAGGGTTGCCGATAATCTGCCACGAGACTGGGGAAACTCCAGCCAGTAGATTTTTGGACCTGGTGAAAAGTCTTTTCTTAGGATACTTTTATTCGCTTGTTTCTCATAAATATGACCCTATTCTTACTTTCTAGGGGTGATTCTGGTGGGATATACGCGTGATGGAAATGTTTTAACCAGTTATATAACAGCTAGCTTTCTGTTGTTACTGCTTTTTGCTACCCTCGCTATTCCAGTCAATGCTGATCAAGAAGAGAAGAAAGGTTCTACTGCAGCCATAGTAAACGGGGAAGAAATTACTAAAGAAATCCTGGCAAGGAGGGCAGGAATTCAGCGGATATTTTTAGCCTTGAAGGGGGTCCCGGAGTTTGCGGAGTTTCTAATGAATACGGAAGAAGGTCAAAGGGCGCTGGATTATTACAGAGGCTACGTACTGGAGAAGTTGATCGAAGAAAAACTCATCCTCCAGGAAGCAGAATCACGTGGAATCGTGGTAAACGACCAAGAAATTGAAAACAGGTTGTCAACCTTAATCAACAGGACTAAGAAGGTTACAAATAAAGAGGAACTAATAGAGAAACTAAAAGAAGACCAGAGGTCGCTTGAGGACCTCAAGGAGGAAATCCGTCGGAAACTGGTCAGGGAGAAACTCAGACGGGAAATCGTTGGAAAGGTAAAGGTAAGTGAATCGGAAATCCGCAATTATTACGAAAAAAACAGGGACTCCTTTAGGGACAAAGATGGCGTGGTAAAACCCCTGTCAGAAATAAAAGACCACGTCCAGGAAAAGTTAAGGGAGGATAAAAAAACAGCCCGGTGGAATGAATGGTTAAAAAAGGTTAAAAAGGAGGCGAAGATAGTCAGGGCTTTAAAAAATTAACTGTTAAAAATTTGCAAGGACCAGCGTATCTTTCTATAAAGTCTTCTTTCGAGGACTTCCTTTTTAACTACCTGTCTCCTTCAAACGCAACTCTAGCTCTCTCTAGGCTTCCGTTTCGTTAATAAAATTTTAAAATTAGCTTTATAGATTATAAGAGACGAAAGTTTGGGGGAGTAACGTCCGAAAGAAAATTTATCTTATGACTTTAACAGGGAGGTAAAAATATGGAAGTTGAATTCAGAGTCAACTCGGACCATTTAGGTTGGGACGACCCCGCAATAGAGCCGGCAATACAGGAATACACCAGTCCGCTTTGGCCTTTTGGCCGGAGGGAAAAGGCTCAAGAAAAGCTGGAAGAAAAACAGAAAAAGTTACTGGAAAAACACGGGGTTGAAGAGGAATCGTCCCTGGGTGTAACCGTTCTCAAGGTTAGCGGTGTGGAAACAGAAGATAAAGCCTGGGAAAAGATTCGATCGTTTAAAGAAGACCTCGATCAATTTTACCAGAAAGAGTTCGGGCTGGATGCACCTTTGGAAATTGAAATCAGGGAAAGAACGGCGGTTTAAAACTACTTCAGGGTCTACAAAATCTCAATTAGTTGGTTTGTTTTTACCGAGGACCAGTATCAGGGTTCAAAATTGTAATTTTCTGAGGTTTCAAAAAGAAGTAGTTAATAAGCCTCTGGAATCAAAGGAAAATGAAAAGTTGGGTTCTTGGGGATACAAATAGAGAAGTTTTTATAAAAAAGACGAAGCGCAACGACTAATAATATAGATCAAAATTAAGGGTTGATTGATTTGGCGACACCGGATGAGCCAAACGAAAGTACTGGATTACAGAGAGGAAAGGTTTTCCTCTATCTAGTAGTTGCTGCAGGGGCAGGGGTCCTGGTCGGATTGTTTATTATTGCTCCGATGGTGCCCGATACGGAAGCTCACTTGCCCAATGAAATTAAGGAGAGGAAAATCGACGTGGTTGGTTTTACTAAACCTGACAATGGCGAGGCGTTGCTACCGGTGAAAATAATCAAAGAGTCCGATGTAGTTGATAAGGGGCTAAACAGTATCGGAACTAAAGCTTGGGAGAACACTTATCTTCTTTTTGACCAGGAAAGCGTGACAGCACTGGGAGAAGATTTTGATACAAGTAAAGTAGAGGCTTCGCTATCCTTCGCAGTAATGAATGGTGAAGGAGAAGTGGTAGAAATCAAGAAAGCGGAGGTAGGTGACGAAGTAATTGATATAGAAAGCGACCACCGGTGGGTACTAATAATGAAAACAGCGGTTATGAATGAATTCGGGATAAAAGTTGGTTCGCAACTTTTGATGAATACTTTACCTGGTTCGTAACGAGTTAACCTTTTAAATAACCCGCGGGATGAGTTCCTACAATCCCTGTTTAGGCTGCCCCGAAAGTCTTTAGGGGCAGCCTACTATGTCTTTATACTCACTCAGCAAAACTTCCGGTCTTTACAAATACTGCGTGGCAATCACCTTGTTCGGCTAAGTTTTGACACTTTTCACAGACTTTTTTAGGCTCGCTGTAGGTGTTATCGTCTCGGTGTTCGGGGTTTTCTAAAGCATCGAGTTCACCCATTTCTTTCAAATGTTCTTGACAGCAGTGATATCGATCTTTTTCTTCTTTCAATTTTACATACATCGGGTTTACCTCCTACCTGATAAGTTTGAGCTTTATGAGTTTCGTGAGAAAAATAAGGAGTAGTTGTTAAAGTCTTGTTAAGCGAATATCTACGCCCAGGGGGGACAATCCAGGTAAAGGAAATAGTTCTGAAAAAGTTGTTTTCGGAACAGGTAAGAGTCTTGTAGCCAACCTTTTACACTATTTTCGAGGAGAAAAAACAAGTAAGGCTGGTAGAAATATTGACTATAGATCAAGAGTATGAGAAGTACGGTTATTGAATCGTATATTTTTGAAGATTGATAAATAAAAGACTTGGCTCCCTGGGCTGTACTTCAAACAAACTTTTGAAGTGAATTCTGGTTG
>CAZYPS010000060.1:10630-10887 GCA_964649445.1 uncultured Thermotogae bacterium
AATTTGAGAATGTTATTGATTTATAATTTTCTTATTACTTCAATACTTCCTAAAAAGCTCTTGGATTCAACAAGTAAGTGCAACTTTGATCTAGAAAAAAGAGGCAAGCTGCGGTAGTCTATCGTACTTGTCTCATAACCTAATCAAAGGAGCACGATAGAAATGAGCTACACACAGCTTACCTCAGAACAACGATACACTATTTATGCACTAAAGAAAAGAGGCGAGACTCAAACCAAAATAGCGGAGACAATTGG
>CAZYPS010000061.1:0-10804 GCA_964649445.1 uncultured Thermotogae bacterium
AGGGACCTGATACCCGCAGGTTCCGGGGGGTGGAAGGGTTAGACCCACTTATTTATATAGAGGTGGTAGTATGCCAAAAGAGGCCGGTGTGACTTTCAACCAGGCCAAACGTGCAGCAAGGAGTCTAAACTACCGCATGCGGGTGATCCGGCAGATCATCTTCCCAGCTTTAAACTACATTAGCTATAAATTATCCTACTTTTCTTTGAAATCGGTAAAGCACTCCTTGGCTGGGGATTTCTTGTGTGCGTTGTAGACCCGGTTTAAGTCACGAAAGAGGTCGGTACTTTGATTTTGTCTGTATTTGGGACCGGTTTTTACCGTCTTGTGAGCGACAGATTGCTATTAGTCGGCTTCCGAGCAGGCTTCTCCAACCAAGTCCTTTAGACTGAAAAAACTATCGCGAAAATAAGAAATCAAATATCCAGGTCTCCGTTTTTGAACGTTTCTACGAATCCCAGGTATTTCTCGAATTTTTCTCGATAATTGTTCAGTTTTCCTTCTTCGGGAAGAAACGACTTTTCGGCGTCAAACAATCCCTGGAACTCGGAATAATCACTTATTTCTCCAAGCCCCTTTTTAGCCATCAGAGCTGCGCCGAGGGATGGCGCCTCCGCGTCCAGGTCGAGTACGTCGACTCTGGTCTCCAGAATATTGGATAGAAGCTGGGGCCAGACGGAGCTTTTACTCCCCCCTCCGATCAGGCTAATTGGCCTATCAGAATTTATGAGCTGACTTTTGCCTCCCAGAATTTCTATAAGGTTGTGTTTAAGCGAAAACCCCACTCCTTCTAGTGTAGCTTTGAGCATTGAATACCTGTCCGACGACTGATCTAGGTTGACGAAAGTTCCGTTTCCTTCATTCACCCTAAAAGGGCTTCTTTCTCCCTGAAGAAATGGAACAAATATTGGTTCGCCGCCCTGGTTAGAACTTTCGCGGAGCTCTTTTTCGATTTTTCGGTAATCCTGGTCTTCAGGATTATGTATACCCATGACTTTATCCAGGAACCAATCGTAGGCACTTCCCGCATTAAGGACAGCTCCGGCGACAATAAAACCTTCACCTTCGATACTGCTCAGACTAAATATATTCGGATTATCCAGGACTTCTATCTCCGTCTTGGCGAGCCACCCGGTTGTTCCAAGATAGCAATAGATCCCACTCCCGGAGAGCACCCCCGATCCCAGCGTTGATGCCCCCAGATCTCCTGTTCCGTTTATTACAGGAGTGCCCGGATTTAAACCGAGATCATTTCCGGCATTCTGGGTAACCTCGCCTATAACCTCTGTCGCGCTCTTTATTTCAGGAAGTTTTCCGGAATCCAGACCCAGTTCATTTATAAGTTCCCGGTTTCTTTCCATGTTTCTGAAGTCAAGAAAGCCGGTAGTGGAAGCATTGGTGAAATCCGTCAGGTTTTTCCCCGTAAGCTTAAAGTTTATGTAATCTTTGGATCCCGTAATCAGGTGGTCGTGATCGGAAAATTTTCCGGGTCTGTTTTCTTTAAGCCAGAGGTATTTGTTTATGGACATCAATGGGTCGAAGTTTTTCCCGGTCATGTTTTCCAGTTGATCCCTGCCGAACCTATCCTGCAGATCCCTGAACTGGTCCTCCGCCCTGCCGTCCGAGTAAAGATAAACCCTGGTGAGCGGCGACCCGGATCGGTCCACTAAAAAGCAGTTCTCCATCTGACCTGTGGAGGATACGGCTGCGATATCTCCGGGTGAGATTTCTTCACTTTCCATCATTTCTTCGGTAAGTGACTTTACTCCTCCCCACCAATCCTCAGCCCGCTGGTATGGAAAAGTTTCCGACTCGATTGTTTCTACCGGTGTGCTGTCGGAGTACATAATGGTTAAATCTCGATCGAAAAGATTCAGTTTAATCGCGGTTGTTCCCACGTCGTAGGTCAAAATATAGTTTTCGGAATTCATTTGTTCACTCCTTTCCGATTCCTTTTTTCAACTCTTCAAGGAGTTCGATTGCTCGATTCTCGCTTTCGGAAAAAGCACTGATCAAAACGCTGCCCACTATTACGCCGTCGTAACCGGAATTCATTACGGCATTTGCGTCCTGACCGCTGCTTATACCAAAACCAGCGAGGTGTGGCGTAGTTTCAAATTTGGAGTTTTCGAGTCGTCTCTTTAAATTTTCCAGGTGTTCAAAATTCATAGCACCGCTTTCTCCCGTTTTACCGTGGTAGGTGGGGCAGTATACGAAGGGCTTTTTTGCTCCTGAATAGATATCCAGGTTATCCAGGTTATCGATAAATGGAATGAGGCTGAAACCTTTTTCCTCGAGGTTTTTGATCGTTTCTTCATCGTTTAGATCGGGGAAAATAAGATGTTTGAGCCCCGCCCCCTTCCAGCGGTTAGAGAATTCTGGTTCAAATGACTTTTTCAGTTGACTCCAGTATCCCATCGGGATGAGTCGATTTATTCCCGAACCCTCGTTTACTTTTTCGCCAATTTCCACGTAGTCCTCAGGAACGAAGCCTTCTCTGTACGTTTTTTTATGTGCTTCGCTTATCACCTTTCCGTCCATCTCGGGAGATCTGGATGGATAGCCCAGTTCGACCGCGTCCACACCGTTATCCAGAAGGAGCTCGACCCACCTTTGTGAAGTCTTTTTATCGGGATAACCAGCGGGTAAATAACCAATTAATATCGGTTCATCGTCTTTCTTGGCGACAAGAGTATCTGAAAGATCAGTTTTTTTCGTCATTCTAAATATCTACCTCATTTAATTGTTAAGGCCCTGGAAGATAAGAGCCGCTATAATTATCGAACCGGTCAGCATATCCTGGAAGTAGGTTGAAACTCCAAGTATCGTTAATCCGTTGGCCAGTACGCCCATTATCAGTACTCCGACGAGTGTACCGGGTACGTTTGGTTCCCCTTGTTTGAATAGGGTCATACCAAGAAAGACCGTAGCGTAGGACTGTAAAAGATAGCCCTCACCCGCGGTCGGATGAGCAGAACTGAGCTTTGAGGTAAGCAATAATCCAGCTAGAGCTGCCAAAACGCTCGCCATTCCGAATGTCAGTATTTTTTTACCCTCTACCTGTACTCCGGAATACCGGGCAGCTTTTTCGTTACCACCTATAGCGTATAGGTGCCTTCCCAGCATAGTCTGGTTGAAGGTATAGAGGAAAACAAAAAATGTAAGACCTGCGACCAGTATCACAATTGGTACACCAAAGACTTCGCCCTGCCCCCATACAAGGAATGTATCAGGGATGCCCGAGAAAATTATTTTACCGCCGGATATCCAGTAAGTTATACCTCCCAGGAAAGTACTTGAAGCGAGGGTTGTGATGAACGAAGGTATATTTAACTTTGACACGAAAAACCCGTTGATTAACCCGAAGAGAAGGGACGAAAGGAGTACCAGAAAGACGACCAGGTAAACCGGGTAATCCTGACCGAACAATACTGCCGCAAGTATGCCTGCAAAACTAGCCACGCTGCCTATTGATAGGTCGAATTCTCCGATTACTACCACCACGGTCGCTCCTATGGCCATAATAGCCAGGAGTGAGTTCTGCTCCAGGATGTTCTGCCAATTGTTTAAGGTGGGAAAGACGGATGGTTTCAAAGAAAGAAACGTTATAACAATAAGAGCCAAACCCAGCAAGGTACCGTATCTTTTCAATATATCCCTCATCATTTAACCTCCTTGTATGCGAGTTGCAGTATCTTCTCTTGATTGAATTCTGATTCTTCCAGAGTGCCTGTAATTTTACCGCCGCTCATTACAGCAATTCGGTCAGATACCCCGGTTAACTCTCTGAGGTCCGAAGAGACCATAATTACTGAAGCGTCTTCAGCCAGTTCGTCGATCA
Source organism: uncultured Thermotogae bacterium (assembly GCA_964649445.1). Taxonomy (GTDB): domain Bacteria; phylum Bipolaricaulota; class Bipolaricaulia; order M55B111; family M55B111; genus JAGXLP01. Next base: position 3,842 of record CAZYPS010000061.1, read on the forward strand.
GGGAATAAATTTCCTCTCTCGTACCGACGTCGATACCCGAAGTGGGTTCGTCGAATATAAATACCGAGGTATTTCTAAATAACCACTTGCCGATTACTACCTTTTGCTGGTTTCCGCCACTGAGAAACCTTACGGGCTGGTCAAGCGAAGGAGTTTTGACTTTGAGCCTTTCAACTATCCTCTCAGCTTCGTTTCGTTCTGCCCCTTTATCGATGTTTCCGAGGAGCCTGGACTTCAGTAACAGATCCAGGTTGGGCAGGGTTATATTTGCGTCTACGCCCATATTAAGAACCAGACCTTCTTCACGCCTATCTTCCGGTACGAGAACGAGGCCGTTTTCAATCATTTGCCCAGGTCCTTCCAGGTCTATCCGGTCACCTTGGAGAAATAAACTACCGGAAGAAAAATCCCTGAGACCGAAGATCGATTCCATGAGTTCTGTTCGACCGGCTCCTACCAGCCCGAAGAAACCGAGAATCTCGTTTTCTCTCAGAGCAAAATTGATTTCACTGAATTCCGGACCTGTTAAGTTACTGACTTCAAGGACGTTTTCCTGACTTTCATAAGCTCTTTCAGCCTCGGGGAAACGGTCAAGTTCCTCTTCACCGGTCATTAGACTTATAATTACATCTCTGTCGACTTCCTCTATGTTGCGATCGGCGACTTTTTCCCCGTTCTTCAACACTGTGATGGAATCCGTCAGGTCCAGAACTTCTTCAAGCCGGTGAGAAACGTAAATTATCCCCATTCCCCTCGACTTTAACTCTCTTAGGTTGGAGAAGAGTTCCTCTATTTCACTATCAGTTAGTGCAGCCGTGGGCTCGTCCAGTACCAATATCCTCGCATCTCTCATGAAGGCCTTAAGGATGGCGATCAGCCACTTGCTCGCAGTTGACATCTCTTCCGCCGGACGGTGGAGATCCAGGTCGAATTCGAGTTCGTCCCTGAGCTCGATCACCTTTTGTTCCATTTTGGATTTGTCGAATCGCCCGCCCGCTCTTGGGTAGGTGAAACCAAGCCAGATGTTTTCAATGGCGTTAAAATAAGGTACGAGATTAACGTCCTGGTGAATAAAAGCTAGTCCCTGATCCCTTGCTTCGGAGGGGTCGGAGATATCAACCTTCTCTCCTTTGTAGAACATTTGACCAGAGTCTTTGGTATATATCCCAGCGAGAATCTTTATCAGGGTAGACTTGCCTGCTCCGTTTTCTCCTATCAGACCCCTTATTTCGCCGGAATCCAGACGGAAATTCACGTCTTTGAGCGCTTGAACTCCGGGAAATGATTTGGCTAGACCTTTAACTTCCAAAAGAGTTTCCGACATTATCTCACCTTCCAGGGATAAAACTACAACCCTCCGGTAAAAGGGAGGGTTGTAGTTTTAGAACAGTTTTTAGTTCAGTGACTATTCAAGAAATTCGTCCACGTTGTCTTTTGTGATTAGCTGTGACGGGGAATATACTATCTTGTTGTTGAGCTTCTTGTCGTTGAATGTTCTTTTTATTTTCTCGACTAGGATTTTGCCCATTGCCTCGAAATCCTGTTTTACAGTAGCCTTGATTGGTGATCCTTCGTCTAGCATTTCCAGGGCTTTTGGAGTTCCATCTATTCCGACGACCGATATCTGGTCCTGCTTTCCGGCCTGCATAATTGCCTGAGCAGCGCCAATTGCTGGTTCGTCCCAGGCAGCCCAGACTCCATCTATGTCAGGATGGGAAAGCAGAATCGATTGCATGGCATTTCGAGCGTCGTTGATCGGACCAGGAACCTCTACATAGTGTTCATCCACGACTTCAATATCTTCACGGGATTGGACGATCGCATCGAACACTACTTCTCTTTTATGAACGCCTGGGTGTGCGGAGTGGTAGAACTTTACTATCTTTCCGCTGCCAATCTTGTTTAGTAGGAAAGAGGTATTTTGGGCTGCGAGTACGTAGTTGTTGGAAGTTACGTTCATTTCCATGTTTTCCAGGTAACCTGCATCTCCACCAAAGACAGGAATTCCGGCCTCTTCGGCAGCTTCGAGTTGATCCTTTAACTGGGTTGGGTCACCCATTCCCATCACTATGGCATCAACTTCCTGAGCAATAACGTCCTGATACCTATTTGCCAGAGCGCCAAAGTCACCTTTTGTATCGATTACAGTTACATTCCAGCCCTCAGCTTCTGCGCGTTTCTGAAAGGACTTTATCATGGAGTTAGTCGTAACGGATTGGAGATAGGGTGTTAGTACTGCTACTTCCTTTTGTGCAGAAGCTCCAGCTACGAAAGAAACGACCAAGATACCGACGACCAAAAACACTGCCAGTTTTTGTCTCATGTTTACCTCCTGGGGTAGATTGGATTATTGAGATTCAAGCCAGTTAGCCATGGGTCTGTCAGTTATCAGTACGTTTATTAAATCACCTCTTATTGCGCCCAGTACTGCCTCTTTTTTATAATCTCCAATTGCCATACCAACTCTAAAAGGTATTTTGAGCAGAACCTCTTTGGATATGCCTATTATTCCTTCTATGAAGGGTTCAGTTACCTCATTACCTTCCCGGTCGTAGAGAATGGGACCAACGCTACCGCAGAGAGGTGCATTTCTCAGCTTTTCGGCAACTTTTTCGGAAACGTGGCCTTTGAAGAGAGGGTGGCCTTCGTCGGCCCTGCCTATACCGAGGAGAGCTATTTCTAACCTCGAGTAAAGATCGAATATCTTCTCTATCCGGTCTTCATTTTTGATTACCCTGGCGGTATCCTCGTCATTTACGTAAGCGGGAGCGTTTAATAAGTAGCTCTTACCTCCGAGTCGGGAGGCGAGGATATTGCTTATCTCGTTGCTGTTGAAGCTAAGACCTGTGTCGGCTAAAGCACCGATTATCGGAACGATTTTGAAGTCTTCCTGGCCTATTCCGACGGCCTGTAACGCGAAATTATGTAGAGTAGTACCCGCGGATATACCAAGGTATTCGTCGCCAGTAGCTATCCTTTTGAGAAATTTTAGCCCGTATCTCCCGACCCTGGTTTTTCTTTCCTCTTCTGGTTCCTCGTCGTCTGCATTGCAAATTATTACTTCTCGAAGATTGAATTTTTCAGCAAGCTCGTTTTCCTTATAAGAAATATCAGCTACGGAATTTTCTATGCTTATTTTTACTATTCCTTCTTCTCGTGCCTTCTCGAGCAGTCGGCTTACTTTAGGCCTGGATATACCCATCTTTTCTGCGATTTCTTTCTGGTTTAATCGCTTTTTGTAGTACAGAATGCTAATTTTTGCCATCAGATCTTCGGAATTTGAAACTTTGACCAACCTCCTTACAAAATTTCAATACTTGAAATTATGTTCAGATTTTACTGACGTCCGGGGACTATTTCAACCGAGGACGATTCCGATTGGTCAATCGAGGTAAAGTTCCTTGAGATTAGTAGAACGTCCGGAATTGGTGGAAGTAATTGAATGAAACGCCAATATTAATGGCAATAATTATCGTGAATGGGAAGAACAGCTAAAGGGTAACCGGTAAATATCGATGAAGTAATTTTAGTAGTTTATTCTGGAAGAAAACGGGTGAAATTTATGCCCCGCTGAATCAAATCTACAATCTACTAGGTAATTTAGTATTAATGAACAAACTAAATTGATTTTTAGGATGAAACTTATAAATAACAAAGCCCGGAGCAGGTGAACACGCTCCGGGCAATAATTGAGAAATATAGCGATTAAAGAGCTAAACGATAAATTTCTTCCACGTCTCCTTTATCCAGTTCGACGAAGTTGCCCACTGGTCCGTCGTCGTTACACTTCTCTGCCATTTCTTCTATGCGGGAATCATCTATATCCATTTCCGAGAGGCTTGTAGGTAAACCTATGCGCGAGAAGAATTTCTCGGTTCGATAAATTCCTTCCAGGGCAGTTTCTTCTAAGTTTTGGTAGTCGGTCTCAACTCCCCAGACTCGGTCGGCAAACTGGGCGAACCGTTCAACGTCGTGCTCGTAGACGTATTTCATCCAGGCGGGAAAGACGACTGCCAGACCTGCCCCGTGGGTGACGTCGTAGATCCCGCTTATTTCGTGCTCTATTCCGTGAGAAGCCCAGTCTTCCTCGCGACCAGTCCCGAGCAGGTCATTGTGAGCAACCGTGGAAGCCCACATCACTTCGGCACGAGCGTCGTAGTCCTCTGGATCCTCCATCAGCTTTGGCAAGTTATCTATAATGGTCCTGAGGGTGCCTTCGCAGAGTCGATCTGTCAATCCGACGCTTTCGCTATTGGTGAAGTACCGTTCCATAACGTGTGCCATAATATCCGCCGCACCGCTTGCCGTCTGGTAATCGGGGAGAGTCGTGGTTAGTTCGGGGTCCAGGATGGCGAATTCCGGACGCAGTGCCCTGTGATCGAAAGCCCGCTTTAGTTTACCTTCTTCTTTTGTAATTACTGAACCAGTACTCGCTTCGCTACCTGCAGCAGCCAGCGTCAATATAACTCCCACGGGCAGTATATCTTCCGGTATCTCTTCCGCATCTCCGTCGTAGTATTCCCATATGTCCCTATCGCTTTTGACTCCGAGGGCTATCGCTTTGGATGAATCTATTACGCTGCCTCCTCCAACTGCCAGGATGAATTCGATTCCTTCTTCCTGGCAGAGCTGAATTCCCTCTCTAACAAGGCTTAGCCTGGGGTTTGGTTGGACCCCACCCAGTTCGTGCACTTCGAGACCTGCCTCCTGGAGAGAGTTCTTTACGGTGTCGTAAGTACCGTATTCTTTTATGCTTCCACCACCGTAGTGGAACAGCACGGTATCCGCGTACTTTGCAGCTTCCTGGCCGACTTCTGCTTCCTTATTCCGACCAAATATTATCTCAGTATCATTTTGAAATCTGAAATCTTCCATACGAACACCTCCTAACATAATTATAGAGTGATTTTGAAGAGGGACAATATCTTTTTCTCAAAACAGTAAAACTGTTTTTACTGACAGCTAGCAGAATTAGTTCTGTTCTCTTTTACAGATAAGGTAAAATGTCTAAAAGTTACTCAGTCTGAGTTATTGAGATTCTCCCTGATGTAGTAGTTAGTTAAACTAGTTTAAAAGTCTAAATCTTATAATTCTTAATATCCATAAAGATTATTGTAATATTGGTTAAATTCGTTAAGACAGTTCGAGTTTTGAACTCATAAGGTTTTTTAAAGATATTACACCCACTAAAACATCATATCCTTGAGCAAACTTTTAGACACCATGTGGAAGGCTAGTATACCGAAGATCTTTATAAACTTATTACCGAATGCGAAAACTTCATTTTCTTCCTCATGTTTATGTTTGAAAAACCCTAATTACTGAATTTTTCTCGTACTTCGAGATTTTATGCTTGAAAATTAGGAAAATTACGAGACGATTGTAAAGGTTTTTGAGAAATCTCGAAACTAACGGAGATATGAGGTGTTTTTATGGAAATTGAAAACTACTTAAATACTTCTTTTAGCTGTAATTGTGGTAGGAAACATAAGGTACCTGTTAAGGAAATAGTTATAGAAAAGAATGCTCTGAAAAAAGTCCCTGAAATCCTAGCAGATTTGACATGCCAATCTCGTCTATTTGTTATCGGGGATAAAAATACTTTTAAAGCTGCCGGAAATAGATTAGCTGAAATATGCAGAAAAGACGACTTCAAGGTAAATAAGATAATGCTAGAAGGAGAACCTGTAGTACCCGATCCGGATACGTTGTTTAAGATTTTGGAAAAGGTAGACAACAATGGTTACATGGTTGCCTGTGGCTCGGGAACTATCAACGACATGACGCGCTACCTCAGTTATAAATTGAACAGACCGTACACGATAGTAGGTACTGCGCCCTCAATGGACGGTTACGCTTCTTCAGTAGCCCCACTTACTATTGACGGAGTAAAAAATACTTTCAATGCCGCCCCGCCTGAAGCAATAGTGGCCGACCTGGACGTGCTGAAGGACGCTCCCTGGAACATGATACAGTCTGGTTTTGGGGATTTACTTGGCAAACATACGTCACTACTAGATTGGAGACTATCTAAGATTTTACTGAACGAGTATCACTGTGAACGAGTCGCAGAAATCGTAAGAGAAGAATTGAACAATATTATGGAAATTGGGAGTAGTTTGAAGGATAGGTCCAGGAGGAGTATACAGGTACTGACCAGGGGGTTGATAAAGTCAGGTCTGGCCATGTTGATGATGGAAAGTTCGAGACCCGCCTCGGGTAGCGAGCACCATTTCTCGCATTTTTTGGAGGCATATGGAGATCTTTTTGACAAAAAAACCCCTTCTCATGGAAATAAGGTCGGTCTCGGTACTTACTTCACATCTTCTTTTTATCTCAAACTAAAGGGAGTTGATTTTTCTCGACTCGAGCTAGACCACGATCGTTCTTCAAGAAGAGAAGAAATAAAAGAAATCTACGGAAGTCGAGCCCAGACGTTACTCGATAATTTGGAAGCACGCTGGGAAAATGAACTGCTAAACAAGGATAGACTGGAGCAGAAAGAAGATGAGATTAAGTCTTTAATTTGCAAATATTCCGAAAGCCTAAAACAGGTTAGGAAATACCTGGACGAAATAGGGATACTGGAACTAGAAGAGATAAATGCGCTTGATAAGGATTGGATAAAAAAAGGGTTAAAATATGGTTTTGAAATAAGGAATAGATATACAATAAGCACATTGCTTAGACAGGTAGGGTTATTAAAAAACTGGAGCGAAAATCTCGTTGAGGATTATAATCGGGAAATATTATAGAATTTTGGTAACAAAAAGACGGGCTCTCGTAGAATAAGTAAAACTTAAAACCATGGTTTTGGTCTCTACAATGGATAATGGGAAACCGTTCTCTGGAAAGTAAAAGGCCTTAAAATACTAAAGGCCAAAGTAAGATTTGCCAGTTGGTAGTATATAGTAATTACTACTCCAATGTATGATTGAACTTTCGATTAGATGGAGTATTTTA
>CAZYPS010000062.1:0-10728 GCA_964649445.1 uncultured Thermotogae bacterium
CAAAAGTCCTACAAATAATACACTGAGCCTCTTCATCAGAAGCACCTCCTAATGGTGTTGATTAAATGTTTAGATGTACAGAGGAAGCATCCGGCAGCTCAGCCACCATCAGGAGTTACGGTAGCCCGACTACCCACCAAGTTCAAAAATTTTGGATTTTATTGGCTCATTTTTATAACTCGATAAACCCGAAGAACTCAATGAACCCTATGAACCCGATGGACTCTCAGCTTTGCGCCCCCACCTCACGACGGGTTTGCCTTTTCGACCTCCTTTAAGGCCGCAGCTTTGCGCCCCGTCCTTTCGAACGGTTTGCCTTTTAGATGCTCCTTTTACGAGGCTTGTCTGTAAAAGAACTAATAAAAAAATTAAAAAATAAAGTTGTTTCTCCTGAAGGTTTTAACGATCTTACCCCTTTCTCCAGCAGTTAAGTTCTCTCTACTCTGAATTAACAGAGTAAATTGCCAATTTCTTCCCGCGCCCGGAGTACTGACCGGGCCGTACAAGGACAATTATTCAATCACGCGTCGGGTCTTGTTTGAACCTGTAGAGCCCTGTCCAGGTCTACTTCCCTAACGTAATCCTCTTCTACTAGTACTTCCCCAATCTTCTTCCCGTTATTTTCGTTATTCTGTTTCTCCAACCCTTCTTCGAGCTTATCCTCGCCTAAAGCACCCATGTCGGTCAATATCTCCCCTATCCGGTTTTCCGCTTCAAAATACTCTTCCACGATGGATAGTAGGCAGGCGCTCTTGCTTTTTCGTTCTCGGTTGGCCTTCTCTTCTAGCTTATCCATCAAATATTGGTCCTCTTCGCGATAATATATTGTGGTTTGCATACATCCTCCCTGCCTTCAGGGACTTTCAGTAAATCTCCCCTGGCTTCGGCAAATCCTCAAACGTAGACATATAGTTATTGAATATACTTCTGGAGAGAAACAAAAAGTTTTGGAAAAACTTGATTTTAGCGAAATAATGGAACTGCTGACGTTTTTTTTGGAATGAAGCCAAGGCCTTCACCTTTAGTTTAGAGTTTTTGCCTTGGTAGCCCGGCTATCCTTTTTGGTAGGATCCTTGGCTTTGCGTCATTACGTTTCCGTAACTTTGCCTTTTTCAGGTTGGAAAACTATAACAGGAACTATACTATTTGTCAAGTTTTGCAATATATAAGTATTTTTTTAACTTATGTTTAGGCATTATCTACCGCTTATAAGCGATATTAATAGGTGTAGCTCGGATATTTGAGCCCTGGCGGGTGAGGAGGTAGTCCAACCTGTTCAAGGGCCTACGGTTGTCGCTAATCTGCCTTTTATTACGGGAAAATTTGGATCATCTAGATTGACTTACAGCTCTACTAGACTACCCCGCCCCCAGCGTCAACTCCAACGCCGGGCTTACGGGCAACAAAAACCAGATCGGAGCTTATAACCAGTCCGACTGATAGCGAAACAACCATCCTTAACCTCGTTTCACCCTGACAAACAGTTCTTTGTTCGTCTTGGAATCAAAACAGGTCGTCATCTCTATCCTGCCGAGAGAGGGATAACCAGCGTAAAACGGACCGGAGAGCGTCAATTCCTGAGAGTAATTCGAATTTCCTGTAACCGAAGAGTTTTTTGACCTTAAATCGCAGTAACGATCCTAAGCGTATACTCGCTGTGGGGAAGTGTTTCTAAATCGCATCCGGTAGAATTAATATTTTTGAATTCTTTTCAATCGTTGATCCCATTTTTCCTAATATCTCCCAGCAATTGGTACATTCAGAGCTGTAAAATATATTCGGTTCGATAATCCTGCCTCCGGTAGTGCAGCTGTACTCCTGGTCGACATCGTTGGTCACCCCGGTGGGTGTCAATAATAACCGGTAGTTCTACTTATCCGTTTCCGAAGTCGTTATCGTTTGAAACGGAATCAGTTAGCTTCGCAGTCAGTAATGTGTTGGTGGTATGTCGCAACAACCGGGGCGTGAGAACCCCGGCTGCACGTGAGGTTTTTTATCGAAAGTTATTACACGTTCACTGAAGATTAAGAGGCTAAACCGCTTGTGTGTATAAATCAGGATATTCTGGCTTGGGTCGTTTAACCGAGAAGTTAATTTTAATAATTGGCAAACTTTTAGAGCAGGGAGGGCTCCCACGCCCGACCGGGAGGTTGGATAAATATCCACATACCGTCCTTTAGTCATGGAATACTAAAGTAGATTGCCCGCTACAAATCACCGAGGCAAGAGAGCCCCGGCTGCTAATATTTATGAATACGTTGAATAAATATCAACAAGAAGTCGCCCGAGCATGGCGTTCGGGCTACTGCTGGGTGATAAAACCAGTGTCGTTCAACATCAACCGAGCTATGTAGCCCCGGCTTCTATTATTTACGAAGTATGAAGACCGGTTGCTTCGGTAAGCACTTTTCTATTTTTGCTGCACCTGCAGGGCTCTGTCCAGGTCTACTTCCCGAACCTGGTCGTTTTCGACCAATATCTCTCCAAGCTTTTTATCTTTTTCCTGTTCCTGGGCTTCCAGTGCGTCCTTTATCTTATCGGCAGAAACTGCACCCATGTCGTTAAGTATTTCTCCTATCCTGCGCTCCGCCTCAAAGTACTCTTCCAGAATCGAAAGAATAACCGCACTCTTGCTCTTCCTCTCTCTATTAGCTTTTTCCTCGACCTTGTCAATTAGATACTCGTCTTCGTCTTTGTAATAAATAGTAGTTTGCATTGCACAACCTCCCGAGATAATTAAGGATTGTAAAATTTGACCGTTTTAAATCAGGTTGAAGATGAAGTCTGGAAAGAAGTTTGAGCCAGTTTCACCTGTGCTCTTTTTTCTTCCGGAAAAGACCAAGGACTTCACCTTTCACCCGGTGTTTTCCCTGGCAGCCCGGCTTTCTTCTCGGAAGGGAATTTAATGAGAAGGTCCGTGGCTTTGCGCGGTTATCTTACGATAACCTAGCCTTTTTCAAGGATGCACAATTATAATATATTCAATCATCCTGTTTGTCAAGTCTTATTACTTTTAAACGTATTTGTTTAGTTTGATATTTGGTAAATCAATTGTCATCAGTAGCTGACTAACTAGATTTGTATTTATAACTTCCACCGAGTCTCCTCCCACCTGGCCTCTCTTCGTTGCATGTCCCGTGACGGCCCGGTCCTCTTCGAGCTCCCGTAGCGCTTAGAGAAAACTACCACTCTGTAACGAATTAACCTGGATCAGTAGGCAAAATTCTTTATCTCCCTATGGGTATTGATGACGATGGCAGCATTCGGTATTCTGTCCTTAGCAGTTGTATTATGCCGGAATAAATTGGTCAATATTGTACAGGCTTTAATATGATATTTTCGTTCTTCAGACCAGAAGACTATTCCCGGCAGGGTGAGAATCACTTATGGCACTAAAAGTGCTCTACTACAGTCAAGGCCGAGAGGAAGATAAGAACGCTTTAACCTATCTAAGAAGTTTACTAAGTGAGAAGGTAGATGAAATTGACATTATCTATGTCACTGAAAAGAGTTCAGAGGTCGCAGAGAAGCGGCGCCGTGACCTGGCAAGAGAGCAACGCGAACAATTTACCAGCGTGGAAAGCGAGGAAGCTCTCGAAGAGGCGAGAAACATATTTTCGGATACCACTATAAACGTCATAACTACTTCCTCCACCGGGGATCCCGTAGAAGAGATCCTTCAGAAGTTAGGGGATAAACAGTTTGACCTCTTTGCCCTCACGGCATTTGGGCGTGGCGGATTTAGCAAGGAGATTCTTGGAGCTCATGTTAAACCCATTCTCGAAAGATCAAACCTGCCCGTATTAATTCATAAAGGCGAACTTGCCTCGTGTGAAAGGGTATTGATGCACGTACCCAACGATAAGGAGCGGTGTATAAACCTGGCAAACTACATGAGTAGATTTCTTAAACATTCCAAACCTTCTGTAACTTTCCTTTCGATTTTGGAAGAGGGGCACCCTCACTTTGACGGCTATACCTCCCCGGAGGACGAGGAGGATCTGGCCGAGATTAGAAAGAGTTACGAATTCGAAGAAAAGGAATACCTCGCAAAAGCGAAAGAAATACTCACCGAGGAAGGCATCGAAGCCGAGATAAGACATAGGATTGGTAGCCTGTCCGGCGAACTGCTGAAGGAAGCCAGGGAAGGAAGGTACGACTTAATGTCTTTCGCTCCCGAAGAACCAGGACTGCTCCAGAGTCTCTGGAAAGGGGACGTCTCGTTTGAAATTATCAGAGACGTCGAAATATCTGTTTTAAAATTCCTGAAGATTTAAAATTAATTTTTATTTATGCCAAAAATATTAAGGAACCCGCTGGCATCAGAACTTATTTACCTCCTGAAGGACGGGCCGGCAGGTCGAAGAACTCTGACTGAGGAGGTCGGCGCTTCTGAGAGCTCGGTCCGTACTGTACTAGAACATTTACAGTCAGAGGGGATAGTGAAAATGGACCGTCGTGGGACCAGTCTATCCGAAAAGGGGAGGTTGGCATTTGGTCCTCTGCTGGAGTCTGTACTTGAAGTGAAAACGGTTAATCCTCCTGAATTATCCATGGGAGAAATTAGCAGGGCAGCTATTTTATCCGAAGTTGACGAACTCTCCGGCCAGGCATGGAGTTTCCGCGACCTGGCAATCAGAGAAGGTGCAAAAGGAGCTGTTATACTCGAGATAAACGGCGAGATAACTTTTTTGCACTCCCAGGATTCTCTTGAAGAGATCAATCCTGAGGCCGATAAGGTCCTAAAAAACGCCTTTCCCGACTGGAAGGAATCCAGTCTTATAATAGTCGTATCGGGAGATACGTCCGAAGTTGTCGAAGAAGGCCTATGGAGAATTATCGGCGAGATAGTCTTAAAGAAATCTTAAAAAACTTGTTCTCCTGTTTACCCAACTCTTCCCGTTATGTATTTCTCCGTGAGTTCTTTCTCGGGGTTCTCAAAAATATCTTCCGTCTCACCCATCTCTACAAGCTCTCCCAGCCACAATAAAGCGGTTTTGTTGGATATTCGAGCCGCTTGCTGCATATTGTGAGTGACGATAAGTACAGTATAATCAGCGCTAAGTTCCTCTATTAAATCTTCAATCCTCCCCGCGGATATGGGGTCGAGCGACGAGGTTGGTTCGTCCATCAGGATTATCTCGGGCTTTGTAGCCAGACATCTGGCAATACACAGCCTCTGTTGTTGGCCTCCGCTTAGATCCATCGCCGACTGATGTAGTTTGTCTTCTACCTCTTCCAGCAGTGCTGCCTGTTCCAGACTATCTCTTACGACTTTATCCATCGGTCGATCATCGATAGGGCTTTTTTCCTCGGACTCAAAAAAACCGGCAAAGGAGCTAAAAACGCCATTTTCTTTCCTCATATGGTGCCTGTAGGCCCTGGGCCCAAAAGCAATATTATCGTAAATGCTTTTGGGAAAGGGGTTCGGTTTCTGAAAAACCTGGCCGACCTTTTGTCTGAGCTCGCTTACCTGTAAATCTTTTGAATATATATCACTCCCATCTACCTTTATCCGCCCCTCCACTTTAGCCCCGTCGATCAGATCGTTCATTCTATTTATCGAACGAAGCAGGGTAGATTTTCCACATCCTGAGGGCCCAATCAAAGACGTTACTTTTTTTCTAAGAATATCCAGGGAGATGTCGTCGATTGCCTTCTGCTCTCCGTAGTAGACATTCAGATTACGAATCTCTACCGCGGTTTCACCGGGAAGATTTAATACCCCTTCTCTCTTTCCCCGCTCGTTCGACAATTCGTCTTCCTGCTGGTCCGAACCCATAAAGTTTCTACACCTCTTTAATTGTATATTAATGAGATAATCCTCAACACCTTGTCGTCAAAAAATACTTACCACCCTCTCTTCCTTCTAAAATAAGTCCTCGTGACGATACCAAGCCCGTAAAACATCAAAACGATGACTATAAGTACCATCGCCGTCCCCCATGCCTCTTGAATACTCCCCCCTACACCAGCTTTGTAGATAGAGTACAGCCTGTAAGGCAAAGCGTCGATTTCTCTGAAGAGTGGTCCAAGGTGGAAATAAGGGAAGGAGGAGTTAAGAAAATTAGGAGCTGAGGTGTTCGATGCGACTGCAACTAACATTATCGGTGCAGTTTCTCCGGCAATTCTACCGATTCCCAGCAATATTCCAGTGATTATCGAGGGCACGGAAGAGGGCAAAACGACTTTCCTAATCGTCCACCACCTACTGGCACCAAGCGCCAGGCTACCGCTCCGGAATTCGTCCGGGACGGAGGACAATGCTTCAGTAGAAGTAGCAATAGTTAGCGGTAACAACATCGCCGCCAGAATAATCTGGCCCGCCAGCAGTGTAGAATGACCTGTTATTCTGGGAACGAGAAATACGTAACCAAAAAGCCCAAAGACTATACTGGGTGTCGACCACAGGCAATCCGCCGTTACCCCGACGGCTTGCCTGATCCAGCCCCTTTTTGCGTATTCAATGAGAAATACAGCCGCCCCAACTCCCAGAGGGACGGCAAGAACAGTAGCACCAATAATCAAAGAAAAAGTCCCCATAATAGCGGGAAAGATTCCTACCTTACCCCTCATGAGGTCAGTTCCCGACGAAATGAAATACCAGTTTATAGCGGAGGATCCCTCAATTATCGTGTAAGTAATAAAGAAAATTAGTACACCTAAAGGGATTAAAACTGATAACCAGGTGAAGTACTTAACCGCAAGTTCTCTATTCTGGGCGGGATTTTCATGATAGAACAGCAATCCCTTCCAGATACTCGAAAAAGCTACAATAAGGAATAAAGATAGATTTGCCAGCTTTGGAGTTATATCCCCTTCGAGGCTCGGTAAAGACATTCCTTGATCGGGAAATACCAAAAAGACAAACCCTCCAAGAAGGAGCAAAGAGACTGAAATAATAAAATGGCTTATCGGTGGCTGGTATTCCTCGTCGAAACCAAAGACCAGGAACGACCCCGCGATCCCCGCCAACAAAATTCCACCGAAGGTTGACAGCATACCTCTGGAAATAGCTCCCGGCTCCACTATTAACCATCCGCTAGCTAACAGAGAACCAAACGACAGGACAAACCAAAATCCGATCATGAACCATCTTATCTTTTCCTTCCTCCCAGAAAGCATTAGCCTTGCCTGAACCTCCTCTGGAGCCTGTTCTGGATAATCCTGGAAGTGACAGAGAGAACAAAAACAATAAAGAAGAGCAACAAACCGGCACCCATAAGTGCATCAACTGCTTGCCCTGAAGCTTCGCCAATTTGGGAAGCTATCAAGGAAGTCAGAGTCTCTCCGGGATCAAATATATCAAAAAGCGGTTCCGGAAAAGCAGTCTTATGGCCAATCATCATAGTTACCGCCATGGTTTCTCCCAGTGCCCTCCCGATTCCTAGAATAAGTGCAGCCGTGATTCCGGAAGAAGCGGATGGAAGAGTCACTTCTTTAATAGCCTGCCATTTGGTGACCCCCAGGGCTAGCGCACCCTTTTCCAGGTGATCCGGTACTGCGTCAATCGCGTCCTCTGCCACTGAAGCTATCGTAGGGAGGGCCATAAAACCAAGAATAATGGAAGGGGCGAAATACTGGCCCATATTAGAAATATCGAAGTAATCCATTATTGCTCGATTCAACAGTACAAAACCTATAAATCCGTAAACTACGCTCGGGATTCCGGCCAGCAGTTCTATCGCGGGTTTTAACACTCTCCTCAACCGTTCCGGAGCAAATTTGCCGATAAAAATCGCAGAACTAATCCCCAGCGGAGCTGCCAGGACAGTTGCTCCGAGCGTTACAATCATCGATCCCCAGATCATGGGCCCGAGAGAATAAATCTCTCCGTAGACGTCCCACTCGTTGCCTATTATGAAAAAGATCGGGTCTTTCTGGAATGCGGGCAGGCCTCTTATAAATAAAAAGATGGCTATCAGTATTAATATCGTCCCCGCAGATGTCGATGCCGCGAAAAGCAGAGCTTTAGCCGTAGAGTCCTCGTAAAAAACCCAGCCTATGACTATACCCGCAATCACTACGAGAAAAAGGTAAATGTTAAAGCTCTGAAAGAGAACAAAAAGCGCAAACAGTATGGTAAAGCTGATTACTACTACCAAAGCTAGTATATGCCTGGGACTGAACTTGTTGTTAAACCAGTTCATCATGGCTATTTTATCACGTGTATAATTTAATAAAGAACCCGGGGATCATTTTTCCCCGGGATTGTTGTAATGCAAAATTTAGATCTTCAATTCTCGTATCATGGCAAAATTCAAGTTATTCAACATCCGGTAGCCTGGCTAATTGTTCTGCCTGATCGGATTCAGAAAGCTTAAAGTAATCGGTCCCTTGAGTAACGAAAACATCCTGACCGAAATCGGAAAGTATCAACCTGAGAAAAGCAGCCTCTTTTTTACTGGTTCCTTCCCAGGTATACATGTAAAGTGGTCGTCTCAGGGGCCAGTTTTGATCCTCTATACTGTAAGTATTTCCATCATCCCAAGTAACTTCAATTGTGGGGTTGTCTTCACTTACGAATTCGACACCGGGGTAGCCAATGGCGTTGTCGGAGCTTATCAAAGTTTGTTTCACCATCTGGTTTTGTCCCTGACGAATGTCTACTCCTTTAAGCCCGGACACCTCCGCCCCGCCAAATAGACTGACCCTGAACATTGTTTCTGTACCGGAACCAACTGCCCTACCAACTACCTGTATTTCTCTATCATAGCTACAGGCATTCACGTTTTTCCAGTTCGTTATCTCTCCCTTAAATATCCCGATAATTTCTTCCCTGGTGAGAACAGTACAACCAGCTTGGTAAACCTCTTTTGAGACCGAGAACGCCTGCCGATCGTATCCAACGATGTGGGGCGTATATCTGCTTAGCTCTTCCTCCGTTTGGCCCGGATATTCAAATCTTACAGCTGTAGAGGAATTGCCGATATCAACGTTACCGTTAGCAACTTTTCTCAAACCGTCCCCAGAGTGAGATAACCCCACCTGTATACTAAATCTATCCAGGTCGTAAAGCCCCGCCCAGTAGTCGGCCAGGTTCTTTTCCGTATCTATTCCGTATTCTCCCGCTGGCCAATATTTACTTTCCGTTATCGGCGGATTGGACTTCCAGTAAGACGCGGCGAGGTTGGTGATTGGATAAAGGGTAGAGGAACCGTCAATTCTTAGAACGTTTTGAGCGAATAAGGCAGATGAGAAAAGTGCCAGAATTAACAAGAAGACTAACGAAAGTCCGGCCAGCTTTCTAGTGCTCAAGAATAATCACTCCGTGATTATATAGAAGTCGAATTAATTGGACAAGTTGTTCCCAGGATATGTTTTTTCAAAATTTATATGAAAAAAGTCGGTTAAAAACACTTCAAAGAAACCATTCTCAACTCCACCCCATATAAGCCCTTAAATATATAATATACAGCTAAATTATATATACCGAACCTATTATTTCAAGACCGAGAATTACTACACTATCATTTAAACTTTTTCTCAGCTTTGGTTGAAATAGTTAGTCCACCAACAGACGTGGGAGTTTCAGCTGTTATCTCGTTTTTGTCCTCTAAATGGCCCTAACCGATGACCTCTAAACCAAGTAGCAAGACAGGCACCAACGCTCGCGCCACAATTTAATTTACTGATAGCGGCCATTCAATTAATTTATTTGATATATGTTTTTAAATAAATATCATTTTTTAATGGAAATAATTTAGCAAAATTTGAAGGAGGTAAGTTGACAAAAAACTGGTTAACGTTAAGTTAAAAAAATATTTAAAATAAGGGAGGAAAATGAAAAACGCTGCAACTAAAACAACAGCAGAAACGGATGAGTCGAAGTTTAGGAAATTGCGGGTCTATAATTTTAGCATGGGAGTATTACACCTGGCTCAGGGTATCTTAATGCTCATTCTAAGCAGTGATTTTTCTTTGCCAATAAGCACTATTTACCTGCAATTTAACCCTGAAACGACTTCGTTGGCTCAAAACCTTCAAACTATCGGGAATATCAAGCTCGGACCACTCGTAGCCGCCTTTCTGTTAATCTCTTCTCTTGCCCACTTTTTCGTCTCTACATTTGGATTTAGTATCTACAAAAATGACTTAAAGAAGGGCTTAAACAGGGCAAGATGGTACGAATACGGGTTGTCTGCTTCCGTAATGATCGTCGTTATTTCGATGCTGGTCGGTGTGTACGATCTAGCCAGCTTGATACTGATTTTCTTCCTCAACATGTCAATGATCCTATTTGGAATGACTCAGGAGTTATATACGTCTCCAGGAGAGAGTACTGATTGGCGTCCCTTTGTATGGGGTAGCATTATGGGTTTAATTCCGTGGATAGTGATTGCCCTATATCTTTTTGGAGCGGAATCTACTGCCGGTACGTCGATACCTAATTTCGTCTATGGAATCTTTGGTTCAATCTTTATCTTCTTTAATATATTCGCAATCAATATGATCCTCCAGTACAAAAAAGTCGGGCCCTGGGAGAATTATCTCTTTGGCGAAAAGGTGTACATTTTCTTGAGTCTATTTGCAAAAAGCGCTCTTGCCTGGCAGGTATTCGCGGGCACTTTAAGGCCCGTTTAAGTCTTGGCGTAAAAGATCTTAATCCTATTTGTGAGAAGCCCCTTTCCCTGTTATAATTTGTCAATCTAGGCGGGCATAGCTCAGTGGTAGAGCGACAGCTTCCCATGCTGTAAGTCGCGGGTTCAAATCCCGTTGCCCGCTCCA
>CAZYPS010000063.1:0-10442 GCA_964649445.1 uncultured Thermotogae bacterium
AGATTAAACCCACTGCTTATTACCTGAAGAATTATTACGGCGAATATTAAGCCCGTAACTTTGCCGACTCCACCCTCCGGACTTATACCTCCCAGCACGCAGATCAGTACAGTTAACAGCAGGAAGGAAAACCCCGTCCCAGCCTGAGCAGTGTTGTACCGGGTTATCATTATGAAAGAAGTAATTCCCGCTATAAAAGCGGAGGTAAGATACGTCCGGAATTTCACCCAGGTGGTGTTGACGCCGGAGAACTTCGTTGCCGTCTCGTTCGAGCCTATCATATAGGCGCTCAGTCCGTAAGGTGTCTTAACGATTATCGTGGCAAATATGGCGACTATACCGATAAATATTATCAAAGGGACCGGAATTCCCAGCAAAGTACCATCGCCAAGGTAAAGAAAACTCTCGGGAAAACCGGAGATTATGCTTCCTCTGGTGACGATTAATGCCACACCCCTGAGAAAGATCATCATGCCCAGGGTAGCGATAATCGGCGAAACTCCTATGAAAGCAATTATGAAACCGTTCAACACGCCGGCTCCCAGTGCGGTCAGCAATGCTGCCAGGACGGCGATTATAATCGCCGGAGCTCCCGTCATGCTTGTTAAGATTAGCGCAGCTACAATGCCGGAAAGGTTGGCTGTGGAAATGACGGAAAGATCTATCCCGCCCGTAAGCATCGGTCCCATCTGAGCCAGGGCCAGCAGACCCAGCATCGGTAACTGAAACGCCATGGACTGAAGAAAATCCATACTGAGAAGACCACCACCGGTGGCCACCCCGATGGCTAAGACAGCTACGGCCAGGATCATAAACAGGACAAAAATTTCCCCGTGTTTATCACGAAATCTGCTTATCGTTTCTAACATTAACTTTTCCTCCTTTGACCGTTAAGCGGCTGACTCGCTTCTAAACTTTCTCTGCAGTGCCATAACAATTACGGCAACGAGTATAATCAACCCCGTAGCGACTTTGTGCCAGTAGGATGAAACGCCAAGTAAAATTAATCCGTTCCGGACTATCGCGAGGAGTAACACACCGAGTACTGTGCCTATAACGCTCCCCCTGCCTCCGAAAACACTGGCACCACCAATTACGGTTGCTGCCAGGACGTCTAACTCACGCCCCACGATTGCATTGGGTTGAATTACCTGATTCTGCTGAGCCTGAACCACCGAGGCAATTCCCGCCATGAATCCCATGTAGCAATAGGCGAACATCATCAGGCGGAAGATACTGAAACCAGCTCGACGGGCTGCTTCGGCGTTACCACCCATGGCATATAACTTACGGCCTATTGTAGATCTGTTCAGAATAAGCCAGGTCAAGATGATGGCTCCAAGCCAGAATAGTACTAGCACGGATAGACCGACGGGCCATCCGTCCGGCTGAGGAATCTCCACTATCTTTATTTGAGCAAAATTCTTGAACGAATCGGGAAGGTTGTAAATCCAATCTCCTCCCGAAGTGAACTGGAGAAGGCCGTTGAAGACGTTCAGAGTTGCTATAGTTACCACAACCGCCGGAACACCGGTAAAGAAAATTATCGTCGCGTTAATTGAACCCAGAGCTATTCCGATGACGCCGGGGATCAAAAACGCCAGGAAGAGGTTGCCGACGTATTGACTGATAATTATTCCCATCGCGTACTGGGCAACGGTGGCTGTCGCGGTAAACGAGACGTCGATCCCACCCGAGATCAGAACCACCAGTTCTCCAAGGGCAAGCATCCCGAGAAAAGTGTTGTTCCTGAGCAGATCAAACCAGTTGGAGAACGTGAGGAACTGATCGGTGATTATCGTCAGGACCGCTGAAATAATTACTATGACGATCAGAAGGTAGAATTCGGTTCGTTTGAATATTTCTTTTGATATCATTTAATATCAACTTCAGATGAAGTCAGTTCTTCGTAGAGTTCTTCGGAGGAAAATTCCTGCGTCTTTCTTTCATCGACGATCCGTCCTTCTTTCATAACCATGATATTGTGTGAGTTCTCAATGACTTCATCGACCTCGTCGGAAATTAGGATGATACTCACACCCTCAGCAGCAAGATCCGAAATGAGATCGTAAATATTACCTTTTGCTGCTATATCTATACCGTGAGTTGGTCGATTCATTATGAGTAACTTTGGTTCGATTGATACCCACTTAGCTACAACCACTTTCTGCTGGTTCCCACCGGAAAGAGAGATAGCGGGGTCTTCCGGTTCGCCGATCTTGATGTCGAACTCATCTACTGCCCCCTCGACGAACTCCGCCTGATGGTCTTCGTTCAGCAACCCAGTGGAGTTACTGGTAAACTGCTCGAGCGAGGTCAGGATCAAGTTGTCATCGATCGGCTGCTCCAGGACCACTCCCTGAGTAAGTCTGTCTTCGGGCACGTAGCCTATTCCCAGGTCCATAGCTCTGGAGATTGAATTTAAGTTTACTTCCTCACCGTCCAAAGTTATTTTTCCTTCTTTAGGTGGGTTCAGTCCAAAGAGTGAGAGAGCCAGGTCCGACTGACCTGAACCCAGGGGACCAATTATCCCTTTGACTTCTCCTCGGGCCACATCGAAGTTTAAGTCCCGATAGTGGATGCCGTCGGTCAGGTCTTCCACTTTTAAAAGGGTCTCACTTTCCTCGAATGGCTTTAGGTTATATTCGTGTTCTATCTCTTCCCCGGTCATTAGATAGCTTAAATCGTCTTTTGACGTCTCGTCCATGACCACTGTATCGACCTTTCTTCCGTTTCGGAGGACGGTGACACGGTCGCCAATTTCAAGAATCTCCTCGAGGCGATGGCTGATAAAGAGCGTGGTTACTCCGTTTTCCTTCAATTCCCGAACAATTTCGAATAACCGATGAACCTCTTCCTGAGTCAGGGAGGCAGTCGGTTCGTCCATGATGAGAAGTTTGGCGTTGCTGGCTAAAGCCCGTCCAATTGCGACCAGTTGCTGGTCAGCAAATGAAAGGTCGCCCAGCCTTGTCTGAAGGTCGAATTCTATATCGAGTTGTTCAAATGCTTTTCGGGCTCTGCTTTTTACGTTTCCCCAGTCGACAAACATGCGACCCTGTTCGATGTACTGGCCAATGCCGATGTTTTCGGCAACTGTGAGGTTTGGGAACATAGAGAGGTCCTGATGAACTACTTGAATGCCCTTTCGGTAGGACTGAATTGGTTTTAGGCTCGAGTGGGTGTCTCCTTCAATTTCTATCCGAGCTCCGCTCTCCGGAGTTACTACGCCAGTGATGATTTTTACCAGGGTACTTTTTCCCGAACCGTTTTCTCCGACCAAGCAGTGGACTTCCCCACGATCGATCCCGATATTGACATCTTCAAGGGCGGTAACTCCCCCGTAGTATTTACTGACGTTCGTTGCTTTCAGGAAGACATCTTCGGCCATACGTTATTTCTCCTATTTTGGCTTTATTGAAAAAGGAACGGTGAGGGGAAACTTATACCCCTCACCGTGATAAAATTCCAGGTTAGAATCCAGCTTCTTCCGCTTCTTCGGCTTCTTCCATGAAGACCATCTGATTTACGCTAATGACCTTGTCATCGACGGTTATCTCGCCGAGTCCGGGTATCTCCATACCCGATTCTGCCTCTTTCCCCTGGGCCAATTGTTTCGCCATGTAGACCATTGCGTATCCGGCGTCCTTCGGGTCCCAGAGCTGGAGCCAGTCCATGGAACCGTCACCCAGGTAGGAAGCAGCCTGTGATGGCAGCGAACTACCTCCAACTATTATTTCGTCGGTTAGACCCTTTTCTCTGACAGCCTGAGCTGCTCCGGGAGGTCCTAAACTACCCCAGCCAATAATGGCGTCCAGGTCTTTTCCGTAGGTTCTGATGAGGTCAAGTGCTGACCGATAGGAGTCCTCCTGGCTCTCGGCTACGGGCAGTCTCTCGGTCAATTCTGTCATTCGAGGGTATTCCTCTTTTGCGTACTCGACTGCGGTATCTGCCCAGAAATTATGCAATGGTACGGTAAGACTGCCGACGAACTGGACGTATCCGACTTCGCCCTCAGTCCGTTCGGCTAACTGGTCGATAGCCATTTTGCCGTATTGGGTATTATTAATTGTTTCGATATCGTAATCCTGAGCCTCTGTGAAGAACGGGGATTCGTGTGTAAGGACAACTATCCCCTCTTCTTTTGCTTTCTCGAAGGCTGGGACCAACGACTGTGCGTCATTAGGGACCACGCATATAGCGTCGACACCTCGTGCAATTAGGTCTTCAACCATTTTGACCTGAGGTGCTGGGTCGGCGTTTGCCGGTCCCTGCTGGAAAGCATTGACGTCGAAATCTTCGGAAGCCTCTTCAACTCCTTCCTTCAACCTGTTGAACCAGGGTATACCGGAAATCTTTACAACTACCGCTATGTCAAGTTCTTCGTCTGAGTCGCTATTCTGTGCTAGCGTTACGAGTGGTGAGATAGTTAACCCAATGGCCAGGACTGAAATGAATAAAACGAGAAATCTCTTTTTTGTCATAATATAACCCCCTTGAATCGTGTTCTGAAAGGATTACTTCAACGATTACTTTAGCACCTTATAATTTTGTTAAGTCTACTATCACCCCCAAATTTGAATCATTATACCGACAACTGAACCCGCCATCAACTCATCCAGGTTGTATTTAATTTTGTGATTCTATTAATAGGCAAATCAAATCGAAATAGTTTTCATATGATTTCAAACTGAGCGAATTAACAGTTTATTTCAAAAAGTATACGGTCCAAGGAGGCAGCAAAAGGTTCTTTTTGATCCTAAGGAAAGATCAGAAAACTCATATCAAACGAAGAAGACCGAGGAGATGATCTGCCCGTTAACTAACTTTATTAGGCCACCCTCCGTTTTGAGGCAAAGCGCCCAACCAAAAACTATGGAGCCCCTTGCTTGTGGTTCCCGGGTGACTCAAGAGTTCAACTTTTCTGGTAGAAGTGCTGATATATTTCAATATCAGATATCGATTTATAAACTAGCTTAACCAGATTTAAATGGTTTCTGGGTAACGGTGTGAAGGAATCCCAGGTCAGCTGATTCAGGCTCTATTGTAACCGAAATTTCAAAAGACCGATCCCTGGTCGCCCTTGTAAGGTGGATTTTTTATCGTTAAAATTGCTCACCTTTAGGTTTAAAATGTGCAGAATAAATCCGAATAACTCAAAAAGGTGAAATATATGTGCGGAATAGTTGGAATAATCCCAAATCAGTCAAGAAATGTCGGAAGGGATCTCGTGGAGATGCTGAAAACACTCCAGCACCGAGGAACCGACTCCGCTGGCGTAGCAGTCTACCAGGAAGAGTTCGATCGTGAAGATACTTATAGACTGGTTGCGGAAGTTACGGACAAACCCGGGTCTTTTGGGGGTCTCGGGAACGCGATCGGGGAAGCCGGGGGAGATATTAGAAATATATCTTTTCGCCCCTCTCCCCATGGCGAAAAGGGTTTGAACGTCTGCAAGCTCCGAGTACCGGACGAAGAGAGTATCGATCAGGTTATCGATAAAATAAACTCGAGCGACGTTGCCAACGTTTACAGCTACGGTAAGTCGGTTCGTGTTATCAAAGATCTAGGGCTGGTGGATGATCTCGAACAGGGTTATAACGTTTCGAGTATGAAGGGAACGCATGCTATAGGACACGTTCGGTTTTCGACCGAATCGGGAGTGGACAGGAAACACGCGCATCCCTTCCACACCGATAACCTCCCCGATATATCCGTGGTTCACAACGGCCAGATTACCAACCATTACAAGGTCCGAGGTGAACTGGAAAGAAGAGGTTTTTCGTTTTCTTCAGATAACGATTCCGAGGTTATCGTCTACTTTATAGCGGATCAATTGAGGCAGGGTAAGACGCTGAAAGAGTCCCTGAAGACTTCGGTGAAGGTCCTGGATGGACCGTTTTCCTACCTTGTGGCCACTCCTGAAAGGGTGGGAGTAGCTAGAGACAAGCTGGGTCTGAGGCCAATGGCCTGGGTCGAAGGTGAGAAGGGGAATTACGTAGCTTCGGAGGAAGTGGCTTTGATGGACAGCTGCCGTAGTTCCGAGGTTGAGTACTTCAAACCGGGAGAGGTGCGGGTCTTTGAGCATGCGACAAACTGAACTCGAAAAGTTAAACGTGGAGAAACTCGGAAGCAGGGAGGTCAACGAAAAGCTAAAAACAATTGGCGACAATGTTAACGAGATAGAGCTGGTCAGACCCGGGTCAAGCCATTTTCTGGCCGCAGGGCTGCAAAATGATTTGAATTTGGTAATCCAAGGCTCCATCGGATATTACCTGGGAACCTGTATGGACGGACCGAAAATAAAAGTTAAGGGAAATGCGGGCTGGTATCCGGGAGACAATCTAACCTCGGGAAGTATAATTATTGAAGGAAGTGCCGGCGATGGAGCCGGTCAGGGACTTTACGGAGGCCAGGTAGTTGTTGCCGGTAATTGCGGTAGCAGGACGGGCCAGCTAATGAAGAATGGTACGGTAATAGTAGGTGGAGATTCTGGCTTCATGACAGGTCTGTACGCGTTCGGCGGTCGTATTATTGTCCTGGGTGATGCTGGTGCCAAGGCAGGAGAATCTATCCTTGGAGCTACCCTGTACGTCAGAGGGAACGTCTCGTCTCTCGGACAGGATGCCATGATGGAAGAGATGGATGAACGGGAAACCGAGGAAATAAACCGGCTAATCGGCGAGCATAGTTTTGACCCCGCTGACTCTTTTAAAAAGATCGTGCCTGATCGGGATTGACTCGATGAAGATAGGATGTAGAAGATAATAAGGTGAGATAAAGAATGTATAGCATTGATCCGTCCTGTATAAGCTGTGGTACCTGCAAAGAGGTCTGCCCCGTTGATGCTATTAAGATGGTGGAACCGAGGGATGGCGGTGAACCAGAACCCCGTATCGACATGGATAAATGTACTTACTGTCAGGCCTGCATAAAAAACTGCCCGGTGGACGCGATTTCGATCGAAGAATCCGTGACTTCTAACACGTGGTCGGAAGATAAAATTACCGAAATTGAGGAAAAAGCGGTAAACGGAGAGGTCCGGGTACGGGGCACAAGTGCCCGCCGGGAATTGCCTGATTTTGACGATTTGACGGTTAGAAGTGCCCAGGTTTCCAGGCCACCGATAGATCACTACAGGGAACCCTGTGAGACAGAGATAAGTGTTGGATCCAGACATGCCGAAGAGCCTCTGGAACTCGATATACCCATATACATCGGCGCGATGTCGTTCGGAGCACTATCAAAAAGCGCCAAATTGGCACTGGCTAAGGGAGCAAAGGAAGCTGGAAGTGCTGTCGATACTGGCGAAGGGGGTATGTTGCCTGAAGAACGGGAAATATCTAGTAACCTCATCGTCCAGTACGCGTCGGGGCGGTTTGGCGTCTCGGCGGACTACCTGAAATCCGCAGACGCGATAGAGTTAAAGATAGGACAGGGTGCAAAGGCCGGTCAAGGTGGAATGTTAATGGGAGACAAGGTGTCGGAGGAAATTTCCGAAGTTCGCGGTACCCCGAAAAAAATGGACCTCATTTCGCCCGCCCGGCACATGGATATAGTGGGGCCGGAAGACCTCAAGATGAAGATAAAGCAGTTAAGAGAAATAGTCGACTGGAGGGTACCTATTATAGTCAAATTTGCTGCAGGTCGGGTTGAAGAGGACGTAAAGATAGCGGCAAAAGCTGGTGCTGATGCGGTGCTCGTCGACGGGATGCAGGGGGGAACCGGAGCCGCGCCGAATTTAACCCTGGAGAATGCCGGGATACCGACGCTTGCGGCAACTACTTCAGCGCATCAGGCTCTTGTAGAGATTGGGCTAAGGGAAGAAGTAGACCTCGTAGTTTCGGGCGGTATCACTAGTGGGGCCGATATTGCGAAAGCACTGGCTCTGGGGGCAAACGCCGTTTCCATTTCAACCGCCGCCCTGGTAGCGCTTGGGTGTCAGGTCTGTGGGCTTTGCAATACAGGTAGGTGTCCTTACGGTATCACGACCCAGATTCCGGAACTCGAAGAGAGGTTAGATGTCAAGCAAAGGAGCGAGTCGGTAGAAAACCTCCTAAACGTCTTCACCGAAGAGGCGGCAATGCTGGCGATGCTTGCCGGTAAAACCTCGTTGTTCAGCCTAGAGCGCCAGGACCTCCGGGCTCTGACGATGGAAGCCTCGGAAATATCAGGGGTTCCACTTGCGGGGACTTATAACTGAAGAACCGGAATTTGGTTTGATAGACATCTCTGGGAAGTTAGCCCACTTATTTAAGGCCCGAAGTCGTAATGTAAGTATATTTTCTACAAGCCCCGTTCCCTGGGGCGATGTTCTTGACCCTCGCTGAACCGTTTCTTTGATTGAGAATGTATTTTAGGGTCAATACTTCACTTCTGTATCCCAATTCTGGAAGAAGTTATTACCATTTAAATAACCGTAAAAGTCCCCCTTTCAAAGGTCTATCACGCAGCGTAGAATAAAGTAGAGTTAATTGGTAGTCTTTTCTAAGGAGGATTAATTATGACCCAGAAAGCTACAAGAAGGGATTTTTTGAAATCGACAGGACTTATTGGGGTCAGCCTCTTAACTACTGGACTCACGGTTTTTGGCCAGGAAGGAACGAATTCTTCCTCTAAATGTGTCATAGGTGAGACCAAACTTGAGACTTTCGCCAATAGAGTGAGAAGCGGGGGCGTCCCTCCCGACGGAATACCTCCTATCGACGAACCTACCTACGTATCAGCAGAAGAAGCAGGCGATGCTCTTGGGGATTTGTTGAAAGATGACTCGATCGTTTTTGGATTAAATTACGGAGGGACAAAAATCGCTTATCCACAGATAGTGATGGTATGGCACGAAATCGTGAACGAGGAGATAAATGGAGACCAGCTTTCAGTCACTTACTGCCCCCTTACGGGGACGGCAGTGGGATTCAGAGGTATAGTAGCTGGAGAGACGAGCGAATTCGGGACCTCAGGGAAACTGCTCAATAGCAACCTCGTAATGTACGATCGGGCAACGGGAACCGATAGTTACTGGCCTCAGGTTCTCGGACGGTCCATCCAGGGACCGCATACGGGAGACCGTCTGGATTCTTTCCCCGTAGTCTGGACCAACTGGGAACGCTGGAAGAATAAACATCCCGATACGACCGTTCTGACAAGCGATACAGGTTATATAAGGTCCTACGGAAACGATCCCTATGGCTCATATAGAAAAGAAGGTACTTACTACCAGCAAGGTCAGCCGATGTTCAACGTGATGGACAAAAGTGACCGTTTCCCTCAGAAAAAAGTCGTAGTTGGAATTAAAGTGAAGGACTGCGCTCTGGCAGTTCCCAAGGCAGAATTTCGATCCGTGGAACTGACCCAGACGGATCTTGGCGGAGAACCGATATTGGTCGTTTATGAGGAATCCCTGGATGTAGTAAGAGCCTACTCCCGGAAAGTTGCCGGAGAAACAAGGAATTTTACCAAACAAGACGGGAATCTGGTGAGCCAGCCGGACGGAACGACATGGAATATGACCGGTAAACCTATTGATGGTCCATTGACTGACCAGGAACTACAGCCGGTTCCGTTCTTCGACGCGATGTGGTTTTCCTGGTATTCCTTTTACCCCGAGACGGAAGTTTTAGAGGTTTAAAAACCGAGGGGAATGAAATGTTAAAAATCCTATCAGCAGGTCTGAATTGGATTAGGACGAAAGCCTGGCCGGGAGTAAGGACCGTGCTTTCCTCGGGCAAGTACGCCACTATCGCGGTTATACTCGGCCTGTTGTTTCTGGGGCTTTACCTCTTCTCAATACAGCACATCGTCTACTTCTCCACCGTCGACCTTTCCCTCCAGGCATCGATACCGTCGGTAAGATTTGTCAGTGACTGGACTGGAAAGATATTCAAAGTGAGAACGCCGTTTATCTGGGAGCCGATCGCGGCTATTTACCTAACACCCAGCTTGATGATAAAGCTTGCACTGCCCAACCTACTGCTGGGAGGACTACTGGGGGGATTGGTCGGAATTAATCTCTCGATGGGGCTTTACGAATTGTTTCGTGGACAAAGTGGCAATTCAGTCGATTCAGTTCGCAGTTTCTTTGCCGCTATTCCAACCCTTTTGACCGGGTTTGCCTGCTGCGCTCCCACTATTCTTATTGCCATCGGGGGTTCTCTGGCAGCCGGATTGAGTGCCGGACTGGTCGCCGCGCGTCCGTACTTCATTCCCGTGAGCCTTGCGATACTGATCTTTAACGCTGCCTGGACGGGAACAAATGTGAGTTACGAGGGAGTTTGCAGAAACGCGATCGCGGATGTGGAGATGGAAGTCTCTGAGTAATAAGTACTTTTAGAGTTCCACTTCAAAGTTAAAAAATCCGTTCGGATCGGGACTGATTGCATCTTATTTCTTTTACCAATTTTACTTAATTGTTTACCTGCTTAAATACCCGCTGAGGCTTACCTGGC
>CAZYPS010000064.1:0-10425 GCA_964649445.1 uncultured Thermotogae bacterium
GGTCATAAATATACTGGCTGAGCAAGGGAGAGACGTGTTGGCTTCTGTAGTCACCAAATACGGACTGGAGCGATTGAAAGATCGGGAAGTGGAAGTATTAAAAGAAAGAATGGACGAATCCGGGTTTAGGGGTTTGATTCGGGAAAGGAATATAAGAATAGTCATTGATTGCACCCATCCGTTTGCCCGGAGTGCTTCGCAAAACGCGATGGATGCCTGCCGGAGTTCTAATGCAACTTACTATAGGGTCCGGAGGGAGGAATTGGATTACTCAAAGAGGTATTCGAACCTAGAAGTGGTTGAGGTGGAAGACTTCGCCGAAGCCGCGGAGAAAGCGAGCAAATACGGACGGGTACTGCTGACGGTGGGGAGTGGGAGACTCGAGGATTTTACCGAACGTATAGACGACTGGCAGGGCAGGCTCGTTGCGAGAATTTTGCCCGTCGAGCAGTTTCTGGTCAGAGCTCGAAGGCTGGGATTTAGACCGGACGATATCTTGGCCCTTAAGGGACCCTTCAGCAAAAAAATGAATGAAGTGATGATACGGGATTACGAGGTAGAAGCCCTCGTTACAAAGGCCAGCGGTAAAGCGGGTGGGTTGAAGGCGAAGTTCGAAGCGGCGAGAACGGCAGGTATTTCCGTAATAGTGGTAACAAGGCCCGAACTGGATTACCCAAGAACGATTGAGGGGCCCGAGGGACTGGAGAAGCTTATGGAGGCGGGAAAGGTTTGAGGTTTCTCGAGTTAAAGAAAGTCGACTTCCTGTTAGGGATTCGAGCTATTACGCGGGGTTGATTCTATGTCTGGTAGGCTATTTGGGGTTGGGGTTGGTCCCGGCGATCCTGAATTACTAACTTTGAAAGCAAAGAGAATACTTGAAGACGTGGATTATATCTGCACGCCCAAAGCGGAAAAAGGTAGTAAGAGCAGGGCGTTCGAAGTGGTAGACGACGCTCTGGATACGCCAGCAAGGGCCAAAGAGCTGCTATTCCCGATGGTTGAAGACGTAGAGACACTCAAGCGAGCCTGGAAGGAAGCCTCCGATGAAATAGTTCGTTTACTTGGTAAGGAAAATGATTTAGCTTTTATCACCCTTGGGGATCCGTTACTGTACAGTACGTACAATTACGTCCTCGACAATCTGACGCGGGAGGAAGAAATATCAGTGGAGACGGTTCCCGGGATAAACTCAATTGGAGCTTCAGCCGCGCGATTAAACCTGCCGCTGGCAAAAGGTAATGAAAAACTGACAATCCTGCCAGTACCTTCAGAACCGGAGGAGCTGGAAAGAATTTTGACGGTTCACGAAAACGTTGCTTTTCTTAAGGTTTCCCGGAACTATAACTTACTTGTAGATAAACTGGAAGAAAATGGTCTAAAAGACAGCTCTTACCTCGTCAGTCGATGTGGTCAAAATAGTGACGAGGTCGTAACTAAGGAGCTTGATAGATACTTGGATAAAGGGGTCCCGTATTTATCGGTGGTGATTAGTAAGTCTGGTGCAGCGGACCCTTAATCTGTGTATTTCACGTCAATCATATATTTCTTCCAGGTAAGGGAAACGGTAATATTGCTTGAAATCAAATAGCAGTTTTTGATCTAACCGAAAAAGGAGCAAGTAAGATGATCGGTATTAGCAGGTTACTGAGCCAACTGGAGGCGGAGAGCGACGGACTGAGGTACAAAGACGGAGGAAGCGGTAAGAGCAAAGAACAAATAAAGCATCACTCCAGTATGGAAAAAGAAGTCCCGGTTGTCGTCTGGAATATTACAAATGCCTGTAATTTAAATTGCGTCCACTGTTATGCTTCTCCCAGCTACGAGAACGGCGAGGACGAATTAAGTACGGAAGAAGCTTTAGAAGTTATTGATGACCTGGCAGAAATGGGCGTGCCGGTTCTGCTATTTAGCGGTGGCGAGCCGTTTCTCAGAACTGATCTGTTTGAGCTAGGAAACCATTGTTCCAACAAGGGGATAAGACCTGTAATATCCACCAACGGTACACTCCTGGACGAACGAAATGCCGCAAAAGCGAAAGAAGCCGGATTCCGTTATATTGGTGTAAGCGTTGATGGATTAAGAGTAAAGAACGGAAAGTTTCGTGGCAAAGAAAATTGCTTTGAGCGAGCGCTAGAGGGTATCAGGAGCTCGCTTAACGCTGGGCTAAAAACAGGCCTACGTTTTACGCTAACCATTAAGAACTCGTCGGATCTGTCCGGAATCTTAAATTTGGTGAAAAAAGAAGGGTTGCACAGGTTCTGTCTTTATCACCTGGTATATGCAGGAAGGGCTGATAGAAGTTTGGATGTTTCTCCAAGCGAGAAGCGAAAGATACTGAAGTACTATTTTAGGTGGACAGAAGATACGATTTCCCGGGGGAATGAGATAGAAACTCTAAGTGTCGGGAATTATGCGGACGCAGCTTTCCTTTATTTATACGCAAGGAAAAATAAACCAGAACTCGCAGGAGAGATTTTCGACTTGCTGAAGAGAAACCAGGGAGATGGTGCGGGTGAGACTATAGCCTGTATCGATTCAGAAGGAAATGTGCATCCAAACCAGTTCTGGCGCGATATGACTCTGGGTAATGTTAGGGAAGATCGCTTCTCTGATATTTGGTCGGACGAGTCAAATCCAATCCTGAAGGGGTTGAGGAATAAGGAGGATTACATTTATGGCCGCTGCAGCGAGTGCAGCTATTTCGAAATTTGCCAGGGCGGCTCGCGGGTGAGGGCAAAGGCGATATCCGGGAATCCCTGGGCGCCGGATCCTGGCTGTTATTTGAGCGAGGAGGAAATACATGGAACTTCCTAATATTACTTTCGACGATGCCCCACGGGTAGTATTCTGGGAGGCTACCAAGGCGTGTGATTTAAGCTGTAAACACTGCAGGGCCAGTTCTAACCCGGATAGGGATGCCGGTGAGCTCGATACCGAAGAAGTTAAAGATATGTTAAGAAAATTACAAACTGATGAAAGGATTTCATTAATAGTGACGGGAGGAGATCCTTTAAAACGCCCGGATATATCTCAAGTTATTGAATTCGCCAACGAGCTTGGTTTCAGTTCGCATGTAGCACTTAGCTCTGCTCGAACTGTTTCAAAGCGAATTTTTGAATCATTGCTGAAGGCCGGCTTGACCAGTATAGCTCTAAGCTTAGACGGGTCCAGGGCAAAATTTCACGACGAGTTTCGGGGGAATAGCGGCAGTTTTGAAAAAACCATCGAGCTTGCCAGAACCTGTGAAGAATTGGGTGTTAGTCTTCAAATAAATACAACTGTAACTAAAAAAACGATAGGTGATCTACCCGATATACTTAGCCTGCTTGAAGACCTGTGTATCTCAAGATGGAGCTTATTTTTCCTTGTACCGACCGGTCGAGGAAGAAAAATGGAGGTTCCATCGGGAGAGAAGATTGAAGCTCTATTAAACTGGTTGAGTGAGGTAGCCAATTGTAAGTCTATGTCGGTGAATACAACCGAAGCACACCACTACAGGAGAATAAGAATTCAGAGGTTGCTGGATAGCGGGGTAGAGGTGGGAGAGGTGCTAGGCCGAGATGATTCGTCCCGCCCGAATATTGAAGGTCTGGGAATTAATGATGGCAATGGAGTAATGTTTGTTTCTCATTTGGGAAATATTTATCCAAGCGGGTTTCTACCCCTGGAAGCTGGATCAGTTATAGAGGATAACCCGCTGACAATATACAGGAATTCTGATTTATTTAAAGAATTGCGAAATAGATCTCTCAGGAAAGGCAAGTGTAGAGACTGTGAGTACATAGGAGTCTGCGGCGGATCCAGAGCGCAAGCTTATGCTGCTAGTGGAAATTATCTGGCATCCGACCCTACGTGTATTTACCAACCTGGAGGTGTCGACGATAAAATATCCGAACTATAGGGCGAGGAGAACTAGAGCCAAAGATTCAGTTAAAAAACTTGTAAGAGAGAACGAATTAAGCAAGAGCGATTTGATTCAACCGGTATTCGTGGTTGAAGGTAAAGGTATAAAAGAAGAGATTCCTTCGATGCCTGAAGTTTACCATTTATCACTTGATAACCTGGAAGCTGAAGTTGAAGAGCTCCTAGAGTTGGGAATACCTGGACTGGTTCTGTTTGGGGTTCCGAATGATAATCATAGATGTCCCGAGGGTAAAAAGGCATATGATCCGGAAGGAATCACTCAGAGGGCAATCAGGAAGATCAAGGGATTGACAGATCAGTTGACGATATTTTCCGATGTCTGTCTCTGTGCTTATACCTCTCACGGACACTGTGGTTCCGTTCAGGAGGAACGGGTGGTGAACGACAAAACACTCGATCTGCTCTCTCGGATTGCTCTTTCCCACGCGGAAGCCGGAGTTGACTTTGTTGCTCCTTCAGCGATGATGGACGGTCAGGTTAAAACCATCCGGACAAAGCTCGAATCAAATGATTTTGAAAACGTCGGAATATTATCATATTCCGCCAAATACCACTCGAACTTTTACGGTCCATTTCGTGACGCGGCGGAGTCGGCTCCGGATTTTGGCGATCGGAGTAAGTATCAGATGGACCCGTCTAACGTCAAAGAGGCACTCAGGGAAATAGAGCTTGATATAAGAGAGGGAGCGGATATAGTCATGGTCAAGCCCGCGATGGCATATATGGACGTAATCAATGAAGTTTCGGATAACTTTGACCATCCCCTGGCTGTATATAATGTCAGCGGAGAATACGCGATAGTCAAAGCAGCTTCGGAAAAGGGATGGGTAAAGGAAAAACCAATCATTCTGGAAACCTTAACTGGGTTCAAAAGAGCGGGAGCGGATATGATTTTGACTTATCATGCGAAGGAGGCGGCAGAATGTTTGTCGGAGTTGTAGGTCTAAATTACGACACTGCTCCTTTAAAGCTGAGGGAAAATCTGTCTTTCGGCACCAACGAACTTTTACCTGCTTTAGAAGAATTAACCAAAATGGACGGAATAGAAGAGGGTGTTTTACTTACCACATGTAATAGAACTGAATTCTATTTTCGTGGTGACCAACAGGAGGCTGAAGAGACGGTATTGAATTGGTTTTCTACCCAGGGAGGCCTAGAGGTTGCGAACCTGAAGAAGCATTTTTATTGCTATAGAAACCTAGAAGGAGCCGAGCACCTCTTCAAGGTAATAACGGGTCTGGATTCGATGGTTCTGGGGGAAGTAGAAGTGGCGGGACAGGTAAAGGAAGCCTACGAATTAAGCAGGAAAGAAGAAGTAACCGGTAAATATTTAAATTACCTATTTCAAAAGTCGTTCGAAGTAAATAAAGAAGTCAGAAATGAACTTGACCTGGACGGCTTACCGCTGTCATTGAGCCATGTTGCTGTCGACAAACTGGAAGAATTATTCGGGGGATTAGAGGGCACCAGGGGCATGGTTATAGGAGTGGGGGAAGTGGGAGAGTTGGCTCTTAAGTACTTAATTGAGCACGGTATCGATGGGGTATGGGTTGCCAACAGAACTAGGGAAAGGTCGGAGGAGGTAACAGATGACATCGGAGGAACACCAGTTACGTTCGAAGAAAGGGATAAATACGTACCCGAGGTGGAAATCATCATATCGGCAACAGGTTGTCCAGCTACGTTAATTGGACCCAGTGACATCCCCAAAAATCGAACGGATGACCTTTTCTTAGTGGACCTGGCAGTTCCCAGGGATTTCGATCCGAAAATCGGGGAGATTGAAGGATGTCATCTTTACGATGTGGATGATCTCAAGGATTTAGCGGGAAAGAACAAGCGAAGGAGAGGTTCGGAATCAAGAAAGGTTTCCCCGACGATAAACCGCCACGTTGAGGAGTTTGGAGAATGGCTCAATGTCCAGAAGGTTGCCGACGTTATTGCTTCCCTGAATAAAAAGGCCAACCGGATTAAGAGGAGAGAATTAAAGGAATTAAATGGTGAAAAGCTCAACAGAAAAGAGGTAGAGAGAATAAGCGGCAGGATTCTCAATAACTTCTTGCACGAGCCGATTATAGAGCTGAAAGAAGCTGCAAAAAACGGAGAAGAGAGCAGTTCGTTAGCTGATAGTGTGGTCAGGTTATTCAATCTTTAATTCTCGGATTGAAACTATCGAGACCCGCGAATTATGGAATCCCGACTGACGCTACTACTGTCAGTAAGTCTTTCCAATACGGAAGCTTCCATCGATTGCGCCTATGTGACTAAAAGCCGGTGGAAGTAACCAAGCTGCTTCCCGTTTTGTTTTGCTCAGCTACCCAACCATTCCTTCTCCTATTCTACCAGTCCTTTAAACTTAACAGGTTCGGCCCTATGGCTTAGGCCCTATACCGGGTTTCGGTTGCTTAATTTGTATATAATACATCGATCGAAATTTGTAGTGAGAGGGTTGTATTACGTTAGTAAAAATGAAGTCATTTTGCACCAGCATGGGGAACAGACTGAATGGGCAAATTAAAAGCTGAATCCTTTCGCTACATTAATGAAATTTTACAGTCCTTATTCAGTAGTCGAAAGGACAAGCTGATCTGTTTGACGCGAAAGTTTATCCAGTTGTATTTCCGAATCTGCAGGAAGTTCTAAAACGTATTTGAAATGTTGATTCGGGGCATAACTTGGACAATCATCGGAGCTGCACGGGTCCATTGTAACGCTATCCAGTAGCTTTCCATCCGAACCGAAGAATCCAATTTGGAGTGAAATTTTTGTGTCTTTCATCCAAAAAGCCGATTTCGTTTCTTCGGTAAACGGAAAAACCATGCCGTCGAGGGGTTCGAGATCCGCTACGTGCTGTAGTCCTCGTGATTTGCGGCTTGGGTTATTAGCTAGTCCAACGATAAGCGGCTTTTCATTTAATTTAACGCTAGTTATCGGAAAGTCCATCAGTGGTTCGGGAACGGAAGTCCCTGTTTTTAGCATTTTATCGAGACTCCTGGAGTGCGAGAAAAAGTCCTTTTTCCAGCCAGGAAACAACCGTTCAAGTATCATAGCTTTTGCTGCTCCCATTGCTGCTAATCTATCTCGTACCGGAGTGGGTCCGCTCAGCTCTGAAGTTAATTTGCTCAAAAAATTCGTCCGAATGTTTATCTGGGATGGAAAATCAATTTCAGCGTCTTTTCTCGCGGCGTTTCGGGACGCTTCCATCAATAATCTCATTTCGATGTAACGAGCAGTTCCTTCTGACCGCTCGATTTCCTTCTCACACGATCGGATCTTCGGGGTGAATTCTTTGGAATTCTTTTGGGAAATTTTTAACCCTTGAGCCGTTAAACCTCTTACGTTAGCCAGTTTTTCAACCTCGATAGCCCGACTCAGCAATTTCCCTAACTTGTTAATCCGTCGTTTTTCGTTACCAAGGTCTTGCTTAACCGTGCAAGCAACCGAATCTACAGAGTTACTCTCTTTATTGCCCAGCGTTCTAAGCTGAAAAGTTTTAAAGCTTTCGTTAATTAAAAGTCGAAGGTAATCAATTTTGTTAAGTTGAAACCTGGGGCTTTCCCTTTCATCTCTGAGAAATTCAATTAATTCATCTTTTGTTGGGATCACAATAGTCCAGATCCCTTCTATGAGACTTGTTGTTAGGTCGAATTTTGCTTTCAAATGATTTTTCTTTACGTGGAGGTTTGGTTCACCTTTTACTTGGTCGAATCCTGCTGGAGGCTCGGAATGACCTAACAGGTATTCGTTTTCCCCCGATCTTAGCAGGACTGGCGCCAGGTTATCTCCGAAACCGGGCCAGACTTCGTTACCGTATTGAGCAATAAGTTCCCGCGCTTGCTTTACAACGATAAGGTCGGAAGGAAGATCATTCTGTTTCAAATCGGCTTCTACCGAAACCGGCGAGAGTGTAACCCCGGTAACTAGGAGAAAGATAGTTCCTAACGAAACCAAAATACCGTACTTACCTTCAAGTTGGTGATAGTCGATTTTATACCTCCGGCATCAGGTTAAAAATATCTACGTGATTTCCCGACAGTCCAACTTTACCATTCTTTTCTGCTGCGTTACAACCGGAGTCAATATTTTTCTGCAAGTTAGCGAACAACATAGTTGAAGTATTACGATTCGGATATAAGATAAATTCTGAATTTGTTTCTTTTTGGGTAGGGTTTTTATTGAGAGGTATAATTGAACCAAACAGGGTATAAAATTTTAGGAATTTTATAAATGGTAGCTTTTCTCGGAGGTCCAAAATGGTTTACAAATCAAAACTTCTAATCCTCGTTCATTCTTTCTTATTCACTTCTATTATGGTGTCCCCACCTGCAAATGGCGATACCCAGTTAAGCCCGGGGCTGGAGCTCAGTGGCCACTTGATTCTTTACGGGGGGATAAGACAGACTTCGGGTAATCGGGAAGTGGGAGTCAATTTTGGTTGCTATTCCACAATTTATTCGACTCTAATATAATCGATTTAGGTTATCAGGGAGTGGTATACTATCGTTACGCGTTCGTGAACACCAATTATTATCTCAGAATTCAGGTCAAGACACTTGTTTCACCACCGACTGGAGAAGTAAGCGGCGAATTTCTTTTAATGATAGGTAGAGGAGTTCAGTACCTGGACTTTAATAGCGCCGTCAGGTCTGGTTATGGAGTCGAGTTAAACCTCGGGCTTCCCGTATCCGCCCTCGATAGTTTTCCGTACCGGTACCATCTCTGTCGCTGGAATCGAACTACGAGTTCGGTTAACCCTTCTTGCTAGTTTTTGCTCACCTTCTGAGGATTCCTGACGCCTCCGAGAAAAAGTAGTGCCCCTGTCTCTTCGTGTCTAATCGCGAACAGGAACGGCCGATCTACTACCATCTCAAACGAATCTTGAGACGGACCTACACTCGTTAAGCCTATCTTTACGCTCGTTGCCGCTGCCGCCTTCGTTCCCTGCTCGGTTACTTCCAGATAAGTCTTGTGTCTGGACTTACTTATGTAGGCGTTCTGAGTCGGAAGGTCAATGATTCCAGTTAGATCAGCTTTAACCTTATCAAAAGCCCGCTCCATTCCCAGATCCTGCAGAGGATCGTTTAACTCGGTTTCGTACTGCAGTTCGAATTTTGGGAGTACCAACTTCCCTTGAGCGCTTTCCATACTGGAGATCCACTTTCTCCAACTTTTCCGGTTCAAGTCCTTGATAAGACCGGTTAGGCCTGAGTCGTCTTTTGGAAGGGCAACGTAAGCTGCCACTCGTTCGTTCTCTCCATATGGCAACCTGATTAGCTTAACTTTTTTCCGCTCGAGAAACTGGAATTTTCCGGATTGACTCATCATCGGGAGAAGTTTTTCCGAACCGTCCTCGAGATAAAATGTTCGTTCGTCAGTTTTTTCTTCCTTAAACTGGTATCTCCAGGGACCCTCAAAATAGATGGCGTTCAATAAAACCATTACGTCAAGAGGGTTTAATTGTTCAACTATTTTATCTATTTTCCCGTTCGTATTATCTTTTACCCATCTATTTATCGTTTCCAGGGCTTCAGCGGAGCTAAAATTCAGCTCGGCTATTTCGGCATTGAAGAATTCCTTTCCAGTCTTTAAGAAATTTTTTTCGAAAGGAAGCCCTACCCTCGCCCAGATTGAGTTTGCAACGGAAACTTCCACGTCCGGCGTTTCCTCGAAATCCTCCAGCAGCCGGGCGGTTAACTCGGCGAATTTTTTCTTATTCAAACCTTCCATTCCAAGCACTTCTGCCATTTCTGTTTCGGTTTCTGAACTGGCTCCCATAAACGTCATCCCAAAAGCAAGGTGCACACTAACCGGAGAAATAAATACGTTCGATTCAGAATCCGAGGTAAATAAATTTTTAGCCAGTTTGAAACCGAAACCGTTGATAGCCGGAGAAAGAGCCCCCGCGGAGTCAGTTTGAACCGGGTGAGAGGATTCAGGTTGGTCTTCTGCCCGTCCATTAATTGCGATAAAACTCACTAAAATTAAAACAACCAATGATAGTACTAGAGTACACTTAAAAATTTTCATTTTGCCCACCTCTCCACAAGAGAAACCTTTCGATCGTACCTATTATCTCAACTTACCACCTCCGGGTCAAGAAGTTAAAATCTTTGTGGTTAAGACCCCGTGAAGTTACAAATTATGAACTTTAACGGTAAATCCGTGAGGTCAAGAACCCCGCCCCAAGGGACGGGACTTGTAGAAAAGCTTTTTTTAAGCATTTTTTCCCGATCTTTTACAAACAAAGACCCAGCAGTCAATCGTCCAGCACTCAATTCGCCCTGCTCAACTGTAATAGGAACAAATACAACACAAGTTCCGAATTGAGTGCTGGAGGACCAACAACAAGCTGATTCATCCCCAGGGCAAGCCCTGGGGCATTCTCAGCTATTATTGGTAAATCGATATCCAGATTCTTTCATAGTGTAGCATTTTATGTATAAATCTAGCTTTGGAAACCGTTCAGGAAAATCTTTTCAGTCAAAGCTGAACATCGAGGCG
>CAZYPS010000065.1:0-4778 GCA_964649445.1 uncultured Thermotogae bacterium
AACTGGTCCGGCCTCAGGAAACGGAAATAGATTCCGAAAAATGTATGCTCGATCAGGGAATAGTCTGCATGGGGCCTGTAACCAGGAGTGGTTGCGAAGGTAGTTGTCCGGAGGCAAACATGCCGTGTAAAGGTTGTTTTGGTCCACCTCCGAAGGTCGAGGATCAGGGCACGGAGATGTTGAACAGTCTAGCTTCCGTACTCCAGGTAGGAGAGGAGGGGCAAGCCCTGGAACAGGAGAAAGAACTATTGAGCAACCTTCCGGATCCGATAGGGACGTTTTACGGGTTTTCACTCTCGAATTCGATCTTCGGCGGAAAGGTTACCGAGGGGGGCGAGAATGACAGAGCGTAAAATATCTATCGATCCAATCACCAGACTGGAGGGTCACGGAAAGATCGAGATCTACCTCGACAAGGATGGCGAACCCGAAAACGCCGTCCTCCAGGTCCCGGAACTAAGAGGTTTCGAGGAATTCTCCCGGGGTCGGAAAGGAGAAGAAATGCCAAGAATAACGGAAAGAATCTGTGGCGTCTGTCCGGAAGCCCACCATTTCGCCTCGACAAAGGCACTTGACGAAGCTTTTTCAACTACACCACCTCCAACTGCTCTGGACCTCAGAGAGCTTCTATACAACTCCTATATATTCGCGGACCATCTCCTTCATCTATTCTATCTCGGAGGACCTGATTTCCTGGTAGAGGACGGAAAAAAGGCCGAAAGAAACATCCTTGGCGTAATTAACGCTCTGGGTGAGGAGGCTGGAAAGAAGGTCATCAAAACCCGCCGATTAGCCCACGAAGCGATCGAAATAATCGGCGGACACCAGGTCCACCCCGTAACAGGGATACCTGGGGGTCTGTCGCAGGGGATCACCTCGGAAGAAAAGGAAAAATTGATCTCGATAGGGGAGTCGGCGGTCGACTTTGCCCGAGAAACTCTTGAGCTGTTCCGGGACAAAGTAATAGGCACTGAAAAGTTTGGCTCACTAGTCGACGACCCTGAATATTCTCTAAATACTTATTACATGAGTCTTGTAGACGACCGGGGGGAGGTAACGTTTTACGACGGAGATATCAAAATAATCGACCCCACTGGAGAGGAATACCTTAAAACGGGGACATCGGAGGCACTGGAACTGCTCGAAGAAAAGGTCGAACCCTGGACTTACGTTAAATTCCCCTACCTGAAAGAGATCGGTTGGGATGATTTTCGGACCGGGGAAGATAGCGGGGTATTTAGAGTCGGGCCGCTGGCAAGACTGAACGTCGCCAGCGGAATGAAAACGGGGCTTGCCCAGGAGGAGTACGAAAGGTACGTTGATCACTTTGACGGTACTCCCGTCCACCAGACTTATGCCTACCACTGGGCGAGGTTAATAGAGATGGTTCAGGCAGCTGAAAGAATTAAAAAATTAGCCAGCAAAGAAGGGTTAACGGAGGACGACCTCAGGTCATCCACTGAAGAACCCGGCGAAGGAGTTGGAGTGATAGAAGCTGCTCGAGGGACACTTATCCACGGTTACAGGCTGGATGAAAATGGGCTGGTAGAAAGCTCGAACATGATCGTTCCGACGACAAGCAACAGCGCTGCGCTTTCTATCTCGATAAAACAGGCAGCGCTCGATGCTCTGGGGGACGGGGTGAGTGATGAACAGGTGTTAAACCAGGTTGAGATGGGTTTCCGACCCTACGATCCCTGTCTTGCTTGTGCGACTCACAGCGTCGACGGCGGGTTGGACGTTGGTTTGGATATATACGATTCGGAAGGGGAGTTAATAAAAGAAATTGAGAGGTAATAAAAGTTTATCAAAAACTATGACAGGCTCACTTGGTGATCGTTCAGGAAAATCCTATCGGAGGCCGAGCGGGCACGGTTCCACTCTTTCGTCGGTTCTCGGTTTCGACCTCCGGGCTTCCCGGACCGAGAAATTTCCGACTCGCGTGCTCAAACTGGTGCCTTCACAACGGTGCTTCTCTTTTAAAGGAAGTATTATGCATAAAGATTTAATTTCATCGGTTCATGGTAAAATCCCTCACCAACACTTATCTGAGAAACCCCCACTTGGTTTGCATTCTGGAGGGTATTTGTTAATGGCAGCCAAAGCAGAATTAAAGTACCTCAATAAATCCAAGTATCACATCTCAGATAAGTGCTGGTTCGGTCAGACATATGCGCCGCTTCGC
This sequence comes from uncultured Thermotogae bacterium, assembly GCA_964649445.1. Classification (GTDB taxonomy): domain Bacteria; phylum Bipolaricaulota; class Bipolaricaulia; order M55B111; family M55B111; genus JAGXLP01. The sequence goes on from CAZYPS010000065.1 coordinate 2,186, forward strand.
TGGAATTTTCTCGGCCCGGAGCCCTTGTTTCTTCGTAGTAAAATAGAGAAAGAGTGGAGAGCGAGGCCGAGATCGGAAGCAGTGAATTCCACGCTGGGGAATTCACCTGCGGTTTTATCGAACGATCACCAAGTGAGCCCAATTAGGAAAAAACGGAGGAAACATGGACTTAACCAATTCCGACCGTGAACTCACGGCAGATGTAGAAGAGCTTAGCGGGGAAAATATTTTTTCCTGCTACCAATGTGGCAAGTGTTCCGCCGGGTGCCCGTTTACTGAAGATATGGACATGATGCCGAACCAGGTTATAAGAAAGATTCAAATGGGTGATAATTCCGTTCTGGACTCGAATACGCCCTGGACTTGCGCCTCCTGTCTAAGCTGTGAAGTCGACTGCCCAAAGGGCAACGACGTGCCGGCGATAATGGAGGCAATAAGGGAGATCAGTTTAAGAAAAAACCTGGACAATGTTGACCTTAATGAATTAGAGACAAAAGGGTTACCTGAAATAGCTCTGGTTAGCAATCTCCGGAAAAAGACCGGTTGATAGAAATGAAAGATATTACTTATTACCCAGGATGCAGTTTGAAAGATACCGCAAAAGGCTTCGAAGATTCCGCTTTGAAGGTTTCGGGAGATCTGGATGTAAACCTAAACGAACTTTCCAGGTGGAACTGCTGTGGAACGGTATATTCCCTGACCGACGATAACCTTATGAAACAACTCGGCCCGATAAGAAACCTGATCAGGGCTCGGGACCAGGGTTCGAATAAACTCTACACTTTATGTGCTATGTGTGATAATACCATGAAACGGGCAAACTCGCTGGTAAAAGAAGAAGATGACAAGCGAGACAAAATAAATAACTTCATGGACCAGGAGACCGATTACGAGGGAAACGTAGAAGTTAGTCACTACCTGGAATTCCTCCGCGACGTTCTGGGCTGGGGTGAAGTCCGAGACCGGGTCGTTAATCCTCTGGAGGGCCTAACTGTCGCCCCTTACTACGGTTGTATGCTTACGAGGCCGGAAGAGATAGGTCTCGACGACCCTCACGATCCGACTGTATTCGACGAATTGGTCGAGAGCCTGGGAGGAACACCGGTAGATTTTCCCTACGAATCGGAATGTTGCGGATCCTACAATACTGTCGACAACGAAGAGATGGTATTAAACAAAACCCAAACGATTACCGCCGGGGCGAATAAATCCGGAGCGGACGTAATTATTACTGCTTGCCCTCTCTGTCATTTTAACCTGGACAGCAGGCAATCAGACTTAATCGAAGTGGCTCCAAACCATAAACCCGTGCCGGTTATTTACTTCAGTCAATTAATGGCGGTAGCGTTTGGGCATCCTGAAGTAAACAGGTTCGAGGAACATGCCATAGATCCGAGAGAAACTCTCGAATTTGAGACCAAAGCGGGCAGCAAGAGGTGATATCGTGCCTGACGAACCGGAAGCTGAAACCCTAGAAATTTTCATAATGGGGAAAAAGTATGAGGTCCCTAAAGGCCTAACGATAATGAAAGCGATGGAGTATAGCGGTTATCAATATATCCGAGGGGTAGGCTGCCGAGGGGGTTTTTGCGGTGCCTGCGCTACAATTTACAGGCTGGAGGGGGATTACAAATTACACACGGACCTTGCCTGTCAGACGACAGTCCAGGACGGAATGTACTTGACACAGCTACCATTTACCCCTGCCGGGAGGAAAGAATACGACCTGGAGAAGCTGGAGGTCTCGAGCAATCCTTTACTCGACCTCTATCCCGAGCTGGCAAGGTGCGTATCCTGTAATACCTGCACGAAGACGTGCCCTCAGGACCTGGAAGTCATGGATTTCGTCAACGAAGCTATAAGAGGCAACATGGAAGAAGTGGCTGAATTATCCTTCGACTGCATTCAGTGCGGTCTCTGTGCTGCCCGCTGCCCGGCAGAGATCCCTCACCACCATGTGGCGCAGCTCGCCCGGAGGATCTACGGACGCTACCAGGCACCGGAATCCGAGCACCTGGAAGAGAGAGTTGAAGAAATAAAAAATGGCGTATTTGACGACGAATTAGAAGAACTGGCCAACCTGCCAGAGGAGGAACTGAGACAAAGATATGAGAACCGGGAAATTGAATCGTAACGACGACGTAGAAGAAGACCCCTACTCCGAGTCGATGAGGGAGTCAATCAAAAAGGTAGAAGAGACCCGAGAGGAAAGGCTCGAAAAAGAAATAGACATGATGGACCCGGACGAACGGGACGAGGTTCTGAACAATTACCATCCCGACTATAAAGAAGAAGGAATGAGATCCCTGAAGGTTGGTCCCAATAAAGGCGACCGGATGCCGCTGGAGCTTGCGGATCTGCTCGAAGCTTATCCCACCGTGGAACCTTCGGAAGTCGACCTGACCCAGGTGGACTACGAGGTTGACGTACTGGTTATTGGCGGCGGCGGAGCCGGCACAGTGGCTTCTCTCTGGGCTATCAAGGAAGGCATCGACCCGTCGGACGTGCTAATCGCTACTAAGCTGCGGCACGGGGACGCAAATTCGATGATGGCACAGGGTGGGATTCAGGCTGCCGACAGGGAAAACGACAG
>CAZYPS010000065.1:4878-9958 GCA_964649445.1 uncultured Thermotogae bacterium
TAATGCGTACGATAAGGGACGAAGCGAGAAACCAGAACGTTCCCGTGGTAGAATTTTCCCCGGCGATTGAGCTTTTGACAGATTCCGACGGGACTGTAACCGGAGCTTTGCTCTACAACATGGAAACGGACCAATATTACGTCGTAAGAGCCAAATCGGTGGTAATGGCTACCGGAGGGTTCGGCCGTCTACATATTCAGGAGTTCCCGACAACAAACCACTACGGCGCTACAGCCGACGGACTGGTTATGGCTTATCGAGCGGGAGCGAACCTGCTGGATATGGATTCGGTTCAGTACCACCCCACTGGTGCAGCCTTCCCCGAACAGATCGTCGGTTTGCTGGTAACTGAAAAAGTTCGAGGTTCGGGAGCGATACCGGTAAACCGCGAAGGGAAAGCCTTCGTCTACAACCTCGAGCCGAGGGACGTCGAGGCAGGTGCGTTGATCAGAGAATGTTACGGTAAAGGTAACGGAGTAGAAACGCCAACCGGCATGAAGGGAGTATGGCTCGACACGCCGATGATTGACATGCTACACGGAGAAGGAACGTTTGAGGACAACCTCGCTTATATACACCGGCTTTATACCCGGTTTGGAATTGATCCCACTGAAGATCCGCTGCTCGTGTTCCCCACGCTTCACTATCAGAACGGTGGAATAGAAATAAACGAAGAAGGGAAGACGGCAGTGGAAGGACTGTTCGCCGGAGGGGAAGTCGAAGGCGGCGTCCATGGAAAAAACCGCCTGATGGGAAACTCTCTCCTGGATTATAACGTATTCGGAAAACGTGCCGGTATTGCAGCGGCAAAGCGAGCAAAAGAAACCGGTTGGGGCGAACTGACGCTGGACCATGCCGAAAAATACGCCGAGCAACTTGACGACGAGGGAGTTGATGAAAAGAGAAAGTCTCCAATGCTGATTCCCGAATACAGAGGAGAGGAGACATTATCGAGATCAATTGACGTTTTGTAGAACCTATAACATAACTTTTAACCATTCTAAAAAGGGTGAATATGAGTACAGAAACGAAAAAGGAAAAGACAACAGAAAAATGGACTACTGACAAGGGACATCTTTACATAAGAGAAGATTATTGCAAAGGATGTGGATACTGCATTGAATTCTGTCCCCAGGAAGTTCTCGAGGAATCGGAGGGATTTAACGAGAAAGGTTACCACCCTCCCGAACCAAAGGATATCGATAAGTGCGTGAACTGTGGGTTCTGCGGTATCATCTGTCCGGACTTCGCGATATGGGACGAACAGGAGGGGTCAAATGAATGATGAAGCTATTATGACGGGACAGCACTTCATGAATGGCGACGAAGCCTGTGCAGAGGGAGCACTTGCTGCTGGTTGCAGGTTTTTCGCCGGTTATCCAATAACACCGCAATCCGAGATAGCAGAAAGGATGTCAAAGAGAATGCCCGAGGTTGGCGGCAGGTTTATTCAAATGGAAGACGAGCTAAGTTCAATCGCCGCCGTTCTTGGCGGGTCCTGGGGAGGGTCAAGATCGATGACCGCTACCTCCGGACCTGGATTCTCCTTAATGATGGAGAATATAGGGCTAGGTATGATGACGGAGACTCCGTGCGTTATCGCTAATATACAGCGAGGTTCGCCGAGTACGGGTCTGCCAACCGCCGTTGGGCAAGGAGATATGATGCAGGCTCAATGGGGATCACATGGTGATTACGGAGTAATCGCTTATGCACCCACTTCGCCTCAGGAAATGTTCGATTTTACGGTAAAGGCATTCAACAAAGCCGAACAATACATGATGCCCGTTTTCGTGATGGCCGACGAAAAGATCGGTCACATGCGAGAGCGCGTGGAGATAGACGCAAGTAAGGTGGAAATTTATCCCAGACGAAAGCCAGAAGTGGACCCCGATGAATTTAAACCTTACGAGCCGGATGAAGACCTGGTACCCCACATGGCTTCTGCAGGTGAAGGGTACAGAGTCCACGTAACCGGTCTCACCCACAACCAACAGGGTTACCCTCAACTCGACGTAGAAACCCAGCAAGAAAAGGTCGGAAGGCTTGTTGACAAAGTAGAAGAAAATAAGGACGATATCGTCGAAATCGACACGATTGGTATAGAGGATGCCGAAGTATTGATCGTATCCTACGGGATGGCGTTCAGAACAGCTATGGGCGCTTACAAGCAGGCAAGGGATAAAGGAATCAAGGTAGGCATCGTTCGCCTTGTAACTGTATGGCCCTTTCCGGATGAGCAAATCAGTAAATTTAGCCAACAGGTAAAAGGAATAGTCGTACCCGAAATCAATCTGGGACAGATGGTCCGGGAAGTCGAACGGGCGAGCGCGGGCAATGCCGAAGTGAAGCTGGTACCTCATCCCGGAGGAGGATTACACGAACCGAAACAGATTCTTGAAAGCCTGGAGGCTTTGTTATGACGACAGAATTCAAACAAAAAGATGACGTAAAACCGGAAATGACGGCGGCCGAACACCCGGCAACAAAATATCTCCGAGAGGAGAGATTACCACATATCTGGTGCTCGGGCTGCGGGCTAGGCTCCGCCGTTACAGGACTGACCAATGCCTACGATCAGCTCGAGATTCCAGTAGATAATATCGGTGTCATATCGGGGATAGGTTGTGCTGGAAGGGCTGCCGGTTACTTCGAAACGGACTCCTACCACACTACACACGGAAGGGCAATCCCGTTTGCCACCGGATTGAAGCTTTCTAACCCAGAAATGAACGTAACGGTATTCAGTGGGGACGGGGATCTATTTGCCATAGGCGGAAATCATTTTATCCATGCCGCAAGACGTAATGTAGATATGACGGTCATCTGCGTAAATAACTACAACTTCGGGATGACCGGGGGGCAGTTTGGCCCTACGACCCCCCAGGGCGCAACAGCAACGACTTCTCCCTACGGCAATTACGAAAAACCATTCAACCTTCCCGACCTGGCTGCTTCCGCGGGGGCAATTTACGTCGCCCGCTGGACTTCCGTTCACGCCAGGAGGATACAGCAAGCTATGGAGGACGCCCTCGGGAAGAATGGATTCTCCTTCGTCGAAATCTTGTCACCCTGCCCAACGGGATACGGTCGAAAGAACGATCTTGGAGAGGGGATTGATGAACTCAAAAGCTACCAGGACCGAGCCATCATAAAGCACGGATCGGACCCAAGCAAAGCGGAAATAGAGCGTGATCCCGAAGCAGAAATCGTGGTCGGGAAATTTATCGACACCGATAGGCCTACTTACTGTGACGTTGCAGATGGCTACTTGTAGGGTAAATGATTCGAGGTATACAACCTCCTCAGAAGCTCGTTAGTAATAGCCAGGTAAGAATCGGCGATCCAGGTACTATACTAAAAAACCAAGCCTGTTTCAGAGGCGTAAATATTAAAGGAGGTCAGTATGGACGAAGAAATTAGCGAAGAAGAACTTCTGAAGAAGGCGGAGAAACCGGGAAAGGACGCACTCAAGTTACATCCTTTCTACAAGGGAAAGATTCAAACGAATCCAAAATGTGCAATCAGGAGTTTTGAGGATTTTGGCATCTGGTACACTCCCGGGGTAGCCGAACCGTGCCGGGAAATAGACGAGGATCCGGAAAAGGTTTTCGAGCATACGAACAAGGCAAACATGGTCGCAGTGGTCTCGGACGGTTCTAGAGTTCTTGGGCTAGGAAACATAGGACCGGAAGCGGGTTTACCCGTTATGGAGGGAAAAGCACTGTTATTCAAATACCTGGGCGGGATAGACGCCTTTCCAATTACCCTGGACACGGAGGATCCAGAGGAAATAATTAGAACCGTAAAAATCCTAGAGCCTTCTTTCGGCGGTATTAACCTGGAAGATATCGCAAAACCGAAGTGTTTCGAAGTTTTAGACACTCTTAGAGAAGAGATGAGCGTACCCGTCTGGCACGACGACCAGCAGGGAACTGCTTCGATAGAACTCGCCGGGATAATTAATTCGCTCAAGATAGTGGGCAAGAAACTGGAAAAAGCCACTTACTCTATTATAGGAGCCGGGGCGGCAAACGTGGCACTAACCCGGGTAATGTTCACGGCGGGTGTTCCCCCGGAAAACGTCATAATTTCCGACAGCACCGGAATTCTTCACGAAGGTCGTGAAGATCTCGAGGAAAATAAAGACAAAAATCCTTACAAGTGGGAACTGGCAAAGAGGACAAATGGTGAAGGGAGAACCGGGGGGCTGGAAGAAACAATCCGCGATACGGATGTACTGGTAGCGGCTTCCGCACCGGGTCCCGATACGCTGAAAAAAGAGTGGATAGAAAAGATGAACGACGACGCGATCGTCTTCGTCGTCGCAAATCCGATTCCGGAAATTTGGCCCTGGAAAGCGAAGGAAGCCGGAGCCAGGATCGTCGGAACCGGAAGATCTGACTTTCCAAATCAGATAAATAATTCCATTGGCTTTCCGGGAATCTTCCGAGGAACGCTGGACGTAAATGCAAAAACAATTACTGACGAGATGGCTATAGCTGCAGCCCACGCCATCGCTGATACGGCTCAAGAAAAGGGACTTCGAGAAGACTACGTAGTACCGACGATGGACGAATGGGAGGTCTTTATCAATCAGGCAGTAGCGGTGGGCCAAAAGGCAATCGAACAGGGGATTGCCAGAAACGAATTAACCAGGAAAGAGCTGGAAGAATCCGCCCGGACCAAGATCGAAAAGGCGCGAAAGTGGACCCAGAGTGCCATGGAGGAAGGGCTGATTGAGGAACCACCGGAGGAATAAAGTTTTTCTTTTACATAACTACTAGAGGCCTCCGGGCTTCACGGGCCGAGAAATTTCCGACTCGCATGCTCAAACTGTCCTGTTCATGAAGTGGGTGTTGATTATAGAAAACATCACTCTTAAACAGTTCGACTTAGGTGGTTTTGGAAATATCCCTCACCAGCACCCAGTTGAGTTGCGCTTCTTGGTAAAGTGTAAGTACCTGGAATATATAATGGCTACCTATAATGATTTACGATCGCTAATCAAACTAGGTACCATTCCTCAACTGGGTGCTGGTTCGGTCAGACATATGCGCCGCGTCGCTGGAATTTTCTC
>CAZYPS010000066.1:0-9737 GCA_964649445.1 uncultured Thermotogae bacterium
AGCAATTTCGGGTCCTTGATCGACCAGTTCTGGACGATCCTGTTGCTGAGGACTTCGTTGGGCACGATTATCCGACGGTTATCCCATGTCCTGATGAACGTCTGCATCAGAGTTATCTCCTCGACGTAGCCAAAATCGTCCTCCATTATCACCGCATCGCCGAGACGAAGGGGCTGGGAGAAGGAAAGTACGACACCCGCTATCATATTTGACAGGGTGCTCTGAGCCGCGAGACCGAGGATCAGTCCGACAGCTCCCGCCGAAGCAAATAGACCGACCCCGAGACTTCTGACCGCGGGAAACTGGGAAACCAGGATTATTATCCCCACAAACCAGACAAATAAGCCACCCACTCTCCGGAAAACTTCCATACGAGTGCTCACCGCGGTCGTCTTTTGTTTGTCCTTCAACTGGCTTAGCCGGCGCTGAGACCATTTATCGAGAAAGTAGGTGGTAAGTTTCGCCCCCAGGTAGGTCGCAACAATTATCACGCCGGATTTGATGATAATCCAGTATGGTGATTCAACTAGGCTGATTATTGCCACACTCACATCAATCACTCCGGTTATGGGTTCGGAAAACAGTTTAGGGAATGGACCAGAAATTACCAGGTATATTTATGTGATTAAACATCTTGACCTTTGCCGACCTGTCAAACTCGCTGCAGCTTCGAGACTTCTATACCTCCACCAGGAATAAGTTCAGGAGTTGTTTATAATTTTTTAAATAAAGTTATTAAATCACCCGATCAGCGAAAATTTGGTGATTGAAAGCCCTCTTTGTCTTTAGAATGGTCCGGCGTTAAAGCTTAATATTAGGGAAACAACCTTTAGCCAGCTTCATCAAACTTAGTAGTTTCTTTTAGCAATATTTTATATTCTATTTCATTTAATATATGTACCCCACATACATTACTCTTAACCGCCTCATCATCTAGTATAACATTATATCCCAGAGACATTAGAACTATTTTCTATGGACCTCGGGACATAAATCACTTCTGAGCAATCTTTTCCCCTTATACTTAACTAAATTATTTACCCACAATAACCTGGTTCTCATGGTTCTAAGCCGGGACTACCGAGCAAAAGGAGGTACGAGTTGGAGGATATATTTGAAGATACCGATATAAGGCCATCCATCCTGCTGGACAAGGCCGAGCAAAATATTTTAGTTGTCGACGGTGACGGTAAGATAGTTTTTGCCAACGAGACGATCAGGGAAAATATCGACGATAGCGGGGAAGACCTGGTGGGGGAACCCCTGAGTTCGAACGTCGACTTCACGGTAAGCGAGGATAACGACTCGAGCAATAACCCCGTGCTGCGGTCAATTGCCAGCGAAAAAGGGAACAGTATCACGGAAGAGGTTTACTGGACCAAGGACGATATCCGAATTCCGGTCGATTGCACCACCAATCCACTAAGGAACGAAGCTGGCGAAGTAATTGGCGCCGTCGTCTCACTCAGAGATAAATCCGAGGCAAGAGTATTAAGACAAAATCTTAATTACCGAAAAAATCACGACAGGCTAACGGGTCTGCCGAATCACTATAAATTCCGGGATGAGTTGGAAAACCATCTCGAGTCGAACGGATCAACCGGGTCGGGAGCGGTGCTGCTGCTGGATATCGACCGGTTCAAGGAAGTAAATAATAGCTTCGGATTCGGGGTCGCCGACGAACTGTTGACCACCATGGCTAAGCTGCTAAAGGACAAACTATCCAGTTCGGACACATTGGCCAGGTTTGGCGGGGACGAGTTCATCGTCCTTTCCCCGGACAAAAATAGAAAAGATGCAAAGGAGCTCGCCACGGATATCGTGAGAGCGGTCCGCGACCAGGGATTCAAGCGGGACGGAACAAACGTCCAGGCAACCGTTAGCGTGGGATACGCCACTTTCCCAGACCAGGGCAGGACCGTCGACCAATTGCTGGCAAAGGCTGATATGGCTCTGTCTCGGGCCAAACGTTCCGGCAGAAACCAGTTCAAGGCTTACGATCCCGACCAGGACAGTCGGGAAGATGTAAAGTCGAGGGTAGAGTGGGTAGATCAGATCGACAGCGCGGTAAAAGAAAATAATTTCGTGTTATACGCTCAACCAATACTGGAGCTAGGGTCCGACGACATCTCGCACTACGAAATATTGATAAGAATGACTGAGGGAGGAGGCGAGTTAATATCCCCGGGAAGGTTTCTGCCCGTCGCGGAAAAGTTCGGGTTGAGCCGGGATATAGACAGGTGGGTGGTTAACGAAACCCTGGAAAGCCTGCCCGGTTCCGCAACCGATGGACTTGACCATCAATTTGCGATCAACTTATCCGGGCAATCGCTGACTGACACCGAACTGCTGGACTGGCTCAAATACAATCAAAATCTCGACTCCAGCAATTTCGAGAGGATTCTGTTCGAAGTCACGGAAACCGCCGCCCTCAGCAATATTCAATCCGCAAACGACTTCATATCCACCCTGAAATCAAGAGGCAGCAAATTTGCGCTGGACGACTTCGGCATGGGATTCTCCTCGTTCAACTATCTCAAACAGCTGTCGGTGGATTATCTGAAGATCGACGGCAGTTTCATCCAGAATCTCCCCCGGGACTCTATGAACCAGGACCTGGTCCAATCCATGGTAGAGGTAGCTCATAAACTCCAGAAAGAGACGATCGCCGAATTCGTCGAGGACGAGGAAACTCTCAACCTGATAAGGAATTACGGATCCGACCACGCCCAGGGGTATCACATAGGCAGACCCCAACCGCTTCGGACGCTGTTTTAGGGTCTAGAGGGGATCAGCCAAGGGCAACTGTGGAAGCTTGAAGGGCTCCGCTACAAACTCAAAAACCTGCAGGCCGGGCACGGGGGCCCGGACTGCTATCGTTATCGACGGGGTTAAAGTTGCCTGCTCCGTTTCGCCGGGGCATGGGAGCCCCGGCTGCTATGGTTATGGATGAACAAGCGTCAGGCGCGGCAGGCCCTCCGAGGAGTAGGGCCCCGGCCTCTGCGATTTACAGTAGAGTTTCCTTACTCCAGTGAGGGAAACAAATTATAGCAAAAGCAACACCAGTTCTATAACCAAAAACCCCGTAAACAGGGAAACGAGGGAGTTCTCAAGGCTAAAGGGAAAATAAGGGGCAGATATCCCGCTCAACCTATTCCTGAATACCAGCAGCGAAAATCCCCCGAGGAGAGGGATAGAAAGGTACGTAATCAGGTGGTGTAAACTCAGCAGGTGGACCATCTCCGCGCTGCCCAAAATAACCCAGGCAAGAAAGCTGGACAAACCAACAACCAGGGCGAAGGCCACTATCGAAAGGTCGTTTTCGCCAGCCCTATCAGTACGTGCCTCAAAAATTAACGCCAAGTCAAGTCTTAAAGTATAAAGCGCCGTACCGAGCCCGATGGCCAGCATAGCAAACCAGAACCACTCCTGGTTAACCTGTTCGACGAGAAGCGTTTTGCTGAAGTATTTGTTAAAGGGCGGAATTGCCATTATCGAGACCGAGCCGACTAATAGTCCGGCTTTGCTGGTCCAGGGTACCGATAAATCCCCTCCTCCATCGATATTATTTGATCCCACTCCCGCTGCTCCGACGGACAGGAAAAGCAAAGCCTTGAACAGCCCGTGGAAAAATAAGTGGAGCGAGGCGGCCAGAATCCCGGCTGGAGTCCCGGTACCGATACCAAGCAAGATATAACCTACCTGGGAAATCGTCGAGTGGGCCAGTATTTTTTTCGGTTTGCGGCTTACGAGAGCAAAGATTGCGCCCGCTATTCCGGTCAGAGCACCAAGCACGAGCAAAAGCTGTCCCCGACCAAGCATTTTCGAGACCCGGATTATTCCAATCAGTCCTGACTTGATTGCCATTCCGGAAAGAAGAGCTGACACAACCGTATCGCTATAGGAGTGGGCATCAGGCAACCACATGCTGAAGAGGAATACCCCTCCTTTAACGGCCAGCCCGGTCAACATGAGTGTGAGCCCCAGGGAAACGGGTAAATCGGCTCCGCCGTCCATGAGCTTGGTTAACTCCCCAATGCCGAGGTTTCCTCCGACCCTGTAAACGAGCCCCAGTCCGATCAGGTAAAGGCTCATTGCCAGCGAGGAAATTATCAGGTATTTTGCCCCGGCGTAAATCTGATAGGCTTTGCGCTCGTAACCGATCAGAAGGATGGACACCAGGGACATAAACTCTATGGTGACGTAGAGGTTAAACAGATCGTGGGAAAAAGCAATAGAAAACGTCGTGGCCAGAAGGAAGTTATAAAGACAATAGAACACTCCCTTTTTCGAACCCCGGAGATAAACCAGGGTGAACAGATTAAGGACCACTACGAGGCCGGCAAACAGGAGCGTCGTCTGATCTATTATTATCTCTATTCCAAGAATTCCCCACCCGCCCAGCGTACCCACGACTGCCCCCGAATCGAGATAGGTCGAGATACCGAGAGAGACGCCGGACAGAGCACCAGCCCATCCTATCAAACTGAACCAGAATCGGTAGCGAGTAAAAAGAAGGCTCAAAATTCCCGCGGAGACGTAAGAGCTGACTCCAACCAGAAGGGCGTTCACGACTTCTCCTCCTCGAACTCCCGCCTGACAAAGTCCTCGATCTTCATCAGGTCAAGGGTGTGGTAACGCTTTACCAGAACCATCGTGAACAACAGTGAAAGGGCAAGGACGCCAAAATTAATGACTATGGAGGTGAGAACGAGAGCTTGAGGTAGAGGATCGGCGTATTGAATCCCGGGTGACGGATCTATCGGCGCTCTATCTCCGGGAGTGTAGACAACCAGGACGAAAAATAGAATCGTCGCCGTGCTTACGATATTTAAACTCAAGAGCTTCATCAATAGGTTTCGCTTCAGTATCAGACCCATCACTCCGATACAGACGATAACTATCGAAATCGCGGATGCGAGGATACTTGAACTCATACTTCCCCTCGATGTTTTACGAAAAAGTGGAGTATAGCCCACGTACCGATAAAAACTTTCAGTCCAATGGAGAGATTAACCAGGGTAATCACGCCAAACCCCGGAAGGTTGCGGTAAACCTGTTCAGGGAAAATTGACCCGAGAATCGTTACGATAAGGGCAAGAAAGATCATGAAGTACTCGACACGTCTCATGGAATCCTCGCGAAACTTCCTCCCGATATCTTCCACACCCCTCGCCAGGGCGAGCAGAAGAATTCCCGTTCCGCTGATTACCCCTCCGGCGAAGCCACCACCCGGTCCCAGAGGGGCACTAAAAGCGAGATAGATCCCAAAAACGGCGATAACCGGATAAAGGAAAGAAGCCGAAGCGGAAACCACGTGTGATTCAACCAGGCTGCTTTTTTCCGACCTCATGGAAGGCTCGAGGTCGGAAAATACCGTGATTCCAAGAACGGCCGTGGCAAATATTAACAGCTCGAACAGGGTATCGTAGAACCTGAACATTCCATAAACCCCGAATACGGCGTTGTCGATATTGGGAAGCTCGATACTTCTTTCCAGATACCGGCCACCTACCCGGGCAACACCCGTACCCCCTTCTCCGAGGAGAGCACCAATAGTTAAGGCCCCAAAAAGGGTTATCACAAGAACAACGTAAACAGCTTTTACCGTTCTAGAATATTTACCCAAAAGAATCACCGAAAGTAGTCCGAAAGCAATTCATCAATTTCGCCCGACCTCATTAGCTTCTCCAGATAACTATCTAACTCGTCCAGAAGTTCTTCATCTTCGGGCGACGCGGCAAACCCGTACGCTATTTCGGTCAAAGTATCTATCTCGCTTTCGTCTCTCAAAGAGGTATTGACCCTGTACAACGCGTCCGACATCCGGCCGGAATCGGCAATAAAACCCCTTATTCGCCCTTCGTTGTAGGCCTCAATCATATCGTCAAGAGAGTTAAACTGGGATAAATTGGTCTCGTCTATTTCGATGAGATCGGAAAGTTCGGATTCCGCCAGTGTTCCAATATCGCCCTCCCCCGGGGTGGTTCTATGTATTTTCGCCAGCCGTCCCTGGTTGTAGCCTTTCGAGTTGATCAACTCTTCCTGATCCACGAAACCGGGGAAATAGGCTCCACCTATTAGATCCGCTCTCCTGCCCCCGATCAGCGAAGTCAATTCTCGATGCCCCACGAACTTTACCTCCAGCTCCAGGTTTATCTCTTCCGCAAGACCCCTGAGAATCTCGAGCTCAGCCCCCTGCAGTTGCCCTTTTTCCTGGAACAGGAAGGGCGGTACCTCTTCGGCAATCACCTGCAGTTTCCCCTGGTCACTCAATGCCAGCACGTAAATGAACGTTACGAAAGCTACCCCAATCGCCCCCTCGGTGACGGCTACGTCCGGAGCCCCTACCAAAAAATAGATAACCGAACTTACCAGGCTAAATACCCCGAGGAGAATTACCGCGTTCAGCAATCTGTTCTGAAGTAATACGGCGATCGACAACGCCAGCAGGAGCAGACTAAAGAGTATTAGCATAAGTTTATTCCATTTCTCCTTGCTCTCCGGACTGAGAAGGCTCGACTTTCGACAAAAACGCCGATTTGGCGATTGAGTGGGTAATGATCGGACCGGTAACGAAGAAAAACAGCACTATTAGCCCGAGAAAAGAATCCGAAAAATTGAATCCGTCCCTGAGGAGGAAGCCAATCAGCACAAGAATCACACCAACCGTATCGGAGACGCCGCTTGCCTGTAACCTCGCATAGATATCGGGCAGGCGAGCAATTCCGATCGAGCCTATTAGCATCGCGACCAATCCAAGATATATCAGGAAGGTAGACAAAATATTGATCATACTTCTCGTTCGATGTACCTCCCGATAATCACTATTCCCAGAAAACTCAACACTGCGTAAATCAGTGCCAGGTTTACGAAAACAGTCCTTTCCCCAAGTATCCCCTCTACTACCAGAAGTATTACGATTTTTGCAGTGACCGAACTATAACCCAGCAGCCGATCGAGAACGCTTGGACCGTAGAACAGGCGAAACAGAGTTAGGGCCAGACTCAATCCAACTACGGAGTCAATCGAAATTCTGAGCATTTTTAACCCAGCAGATCCATAATAGGTTCCTCGAACTCCGACCGGATTTTCTCAACCATATCTTCGTAATCGTCCCTATCCCTGAGATCCAGATGGTGGATATATACCAGGTTTTTCTCGGACAGGATGCCTATGGTTATAGGGGTTAAGGTAATGGAATTCAAAAGGAACAGTTTTTCGAAACCCGACTCCAGCCGCGTATCGTAAGCGACGATCTTGCCGTTGGCTTTACCAGTTAGGATTATATAACAGGTCCTGACAGTGGACCTGGCTATTTCAAGAATCAATAAAGCGAAAAATTTGAGCCAAATGAGTGGAAGCATCAAGGTCCGAACGGGAATATCTATGGAAAGCTCGAACGTCCTGTAAAGCAAGATCACCAAACCGATAACAAAAACCCCGCTCACTAAAATGACCGGGTTAATCTCGCGGAAGAGCACGAGCCAGAGAAGGTAGAGCGTTCCCCCACCTATAAGAGTTCCAAGAAAAGTTTTGACAAGGCCTCGTATCTTGTTCATTTACATTCATTATAGGAAGTTGGGGGAGTTAAATCGACAACAACAAGCTGGAAAATTGCCGCGGTAACTCCGGGAAAATATTAGCCGGTTGACAAAATTTATCTCTAGTGTATAATGGGTTTGAAGCGTTTCAATCGGAACAGGAAACAAAGCCATGAATGAAAAAAGGGCTGAAAGAAATAACGTAACGATCGAAGACGTTGCAGAAAAAGCCGGGGTAGCCGTATCAACTGCTTCGATGGCTCTAAACGATAAACCCTCGATAAGCTCCGACACCAAGGAAAAGGTCTTCAGAGTTGCAGAGGAGCTTGGTTATCACCCAACAGCCGCTGCTCGGGCACTTGCCGACCGCAAAGCGATATAACGAATTCGGGCTGGTGGAGCGTCTTCCTGAACCCTGCAAACCCTCAAAACTACACTATTCAGAACTACGCCGATGTATTATTTGGCAATAACATCTGGCGGTCTTTTCTAAACAGTTTCATAATAGCTGTTCCTTCCACGTTTTTATCGCTGTTCTTCGCTGCACTGGCGGGATACGCCTTCGCCTGGCTTCATTTTCCGGGTCTGAATATATTATTCCTGACGATCGTCGGGCTGATAGTGGTCCCGCTCCAGATGACGTTTATACCCATACTCAAGATATATTTTGCAACTGGACTTTACGAGAGTTACGTTGGTATATGGCTGGCTCACGCGGGCTATGGCATGCCCTTGATGATTTACATGATGCGTAATTTCATGGGAGGATTGCCCAAGGAGTTATTTGAATCGGCATTTATTGACGGCGCTTCAGTCTGGACTGCGTTTACCAGGTTGGTCGTGCCGCTCTCCAAACCCGTAATAGCTTCCCTTGCTATTTTCCAGTTCCTCTGGATCTGGAACGATCTCATCGTGGCACTGATTTATATGCCGGACCCGTCTAAAGCACCGATAACTCTGACAATCGCTAACTTAGTCGGTTCCGAAGGACAATCCTGGCACCTGCTCCTGCCGGCTGCGTTCATTTCCATGGTTTTGCCGCTGATAGTATTCTTCTCATTACAGCGTTACTTCGTCCGCGGCCTGACAGCAGGAGCAGTAAAAGGTTAACTTTAAGGGTTGATTCGAGGCGATATCATTGTTCATCGGCTTCCTAAACCCACAGGGAAATTTCGACCCTGACGATAGTTACTGGATGGAACATCCGGACTTCGGGGGTCAACTGGTCTACGTCAAAGAAACCGCGCTGGCCCTTACTGAACAGGGGCACAGGGTAGATATCATCACCCGACAGATAAAGGACCCGGATTGGCCGGAGTTCTCCGAAAGAATTGACAGTTACCCCGAATCCGAAGGTGTCAGGATAGTAAGAATCCCCTGTGGCCCGAACGAGTTCCTGCCAAAGGAGCAACTCTGGCCTTACCTCGGCACCGACTGGATGGAAGGAATTATCGATTTTTATCGGGATGAAGGGAAATCGCCCGAAGTAATGACGACTCATTACGGTGACGGTGGGCTGGTTGGCGCCCTGTACAAACAAAAAACCGGGACGAACTATACTTTTACCGGCCATTCTCTAGGGGCTCAGAAGATGGATCGGCTCGGCGCCTCCGAGGGAAACATCTCCAAACTCGACGAAAAGTTCAATTTTGCCCGAAGGTTAGTCGCGGAAAGACTGGCGATGAACAGAGCCGATAAGGTGATAACAAGCACCAACCAGGAACGGTTCAACCAGTACAGTCATCCAGCATATCACGGTGCAATTAACGTAGAGGATGACGAAAAATTCTCCATAATTCCTCCCGGAGTGAACAGGGAAATATTCAACGAAGAGAAAGCTGAGGAGGACGGGCCGATAAAGAACCGGGTCGAATCAGCGCTGGAACGGGACATACCCCCTGACAGGCGGGAACTCCCGCTGGTAATCTGCTCCAGCCGATTAGACCAAAAGAAGAACCATATAGGCTTGGTGAAAGCCTTCGCGGAATCACGAGATCTCCGGGAAAGAGCAAATCTGGCTATAGTCGCACGCGGGGCCGATAACCCACTCCGTGAGCGAGATCGCTACGAAGGCGAATCAAAAGAAATTCTGGACGAAATTGCCTCGACTCTTGACCAAAGGGACCTATGGAGCGCTGTAACCTCTTTTCCGCTTGAAAATCAGCGGGAACTCGCGGCTGCTTATCGCTGGGC
>CAZYPS010000067.1:0-9678 GCA_964649445.1 uncultured Thermotogae bacterium
GAGTGATGGGCTTGAAGAAAAATATTTAAATGATATTTGATTACTTTTACAAGATGGAATACTTTAGTAGGGTAAATACTGGGGGCTACTTAGTTATTATCGGTAAACTGTCCCGAAAAGTATTTTGGAAATCCTTAAGATTATTATAATATAAATGGTTAAACAGGAGATGAGCCTGGATCGGCACCGAATAATTTACTTTTGCAAACCATCTTTTTATAAAAGTACATCAATCAGAAAAATGGAACTTCTCAACAAAGGGGGATCCAATGAGCAAAAATATAATGGATAAATTTAGACTTGACGGTAAAGTTGCCGTTGTTACGGGTGGAGGTCGGGGATTAGGCAAAGAGATGGCCAGAGGCCTGGCAGAGGCGGGGGCGGATATTGCTATCCCAGATATCCAGGAAGACCTCGCCGAGAGATCAGCCTCTGATTTGGAAAAGATAGGAGTCGAGACGTTACCAATTCAGGCAGACGTAACTGAAGTAGAAAGCGTCGTAAATATGGTCGAGAGAGTCGTGGAAAAGTTTGGCAAGATAGATATACTGGTGAATAACGCTGGTATATGCAAAAACATAGCTGCCGAAGAAATGGACAAGAATGACTGGGATCAGGTGATCGACGTAAACCTCAACGGTGTTTTTCTCTGTGCTAGGGAAGTGGGTAAACACATGATAGAAAGAGGCGAAGGTGGATCCATAATAAACATCTCCTCTATGTCTGGCTTTATCGTAAATTATCCCCAGCCTCAGGCATCCTATAACGCCTCAAAAGCGGGCGTAACTATGATTACAAAGTCTCTAGCTTCCGAATGGGCAGAGCACGGGATAAGGGTGAACCAAATCGCCCCCGGTTACATGGCTACGGAGATGACGAAAAAATACAAAAGCTCTCACCCGGAAGAGGCTGAGGAATACTGGGTAAAGCCTACACCAATGGAGAGACTGGGTGAACCAGAGGAGCTATCCGGTGCTGCGGTGTATCTGGCATCGGACGCTTCCACCTTTACTACCGGTAGTACAATTACCATAGATGGGGGATATACAATAAGGTAACTAATCTTCCTTACGCGTTAGAAATTCCCCTACCTATATAACCGGTATTTTAATTTTCAGGGTATCGAGTTTCCTTAAAAGCTCTCTAGTTTTATGAGCAATTATTCCTGTATTCCTGACTTTGGTTCTAATCCGGGTTGAATCCAAGTTAACTTGCTAAAATTCTATTTGCTTTTTTAAACCTAATCCGTCTTCGGCCATCTTTAGAGCTTTCTCGATATCTTCTAAATTTAGCTGATGCGATACGAGAGAGTCCAATTCCAGCTGGGAGCTGTTTATCAGCGAAATTGAATCAAGAAAGTCCTGTTTTGTCAGAGCGTAAGAGCCGAGTATATCTATCTCGTCAAAATAAGTGTCAAAAATATTTACAGGCACTTCGGCTTCTTCGGGAGGTACCCCAAAAATCATCATCTTGCCCCCGCGCCTTAAAGATTTTATCCCCGTTTGGGCCGTCGTTTTATTTCCCACTGCTTCGATTGCCACATCTACACCGTCCCCGTTGCCGCTAAGATCTTTTACTTCCTCCGGAACGTTATACTCCTCGGGAGAAACGGTATAATCGGCCCCCAGTTCAAGTGCCCGATCTCGCCGTTCCTCAATAATCTCGCTCACGATAACTTTTGAAGCACCTTGCATCCCCAGTAATTGCAGCAACAAGAGGCCCATTGGACCCGCGCCAATTAATAACACTTCATCTCCAGTATTTATCTGAAGCCTATTAATCCCCCGAATAGCACAGGCTAGTGGTTCCGCGAACGCCCCTCGGCTAAAAGACACGTTGTCTTCTAATTTTTCAAGATTTTTCTGGGGAACTACCGTGTAATCCTGATACCCACCGTCAATAATATTGTCACCGGCACCACCTAAAACAATCGCATTTTTGCAAAAATTAGTTCTTCCATCTTTGCAATAGTTACAGTATCCGCACGAAATAATTGGATTAGCGGCTACCTTATCCCCGATATTAAACCTATCGACGCCCGAACCAACTTCCTCGACAATTCCCGAAAATTCGTGCCCCAGCACGACGGGATTCTCGACCGAAAATTCCCCATGTGTGATGTGAACGTCGGTCATACAGACACCACAATTCTTAACCTCTACTCCAACCTCCCCGGTTCCGACGGTCGGCTTTTCTCTTTCTTTTACCGTTATTTCTCCATCTGGAGTAAATACTGCAGCTTTCATATAAACCTCCTGAAAAGTCCTTTATTTGTGTATAATTTGATATCCAATATTAGCTATTAGCCAGTTTTTTGAATTCTGGCTTCAGAGCCCGATAGAGAGCCTGATAACGTTCGTGCAACCGGTCGTAAATCTTCCCGTGAGACGATGCAGGAGTAACTTCCTTAGACAGCTCGAGAAACTGAGTCGCCGTTTCTTCGGGTCCTGAAGAGAATACGTCCAGACCAATCCCGGCCAGAAGTGCCGCTCCGAGTGCAGCGGGTTCTTTTACACTGGTTTTGGTAACGGTCTCATCGTACACACCTGCCTGAATCTCTTTCCAGACCGGACTTTTTGCCCCACCACCGGCACAACGCACTTCTTCTATGGGCAAACCCAACTCCTGCAATATCTCCATCGAATCTCTCATTCCGAAGGCTACTCCCTCCATTATGGCCCGTATCATATCGGACAGTTCGTGGTTCAAATTTAACCCTATGAAACAACCCCGGGCATCCGGATCAAGGTGGGGGCTTCGTTCCCCTGTCAGGTAAGGTAAAAATAAGAGATCATTGCTACCAGCGGGCGCCTCGGAAGCCAGATTAGAAATCTCCTCGTAATTAAACTTTCCATCTCCGACTTTATTTAACACATTTTCCTTAAACCAGCGCAGCGCCAAACCGGCTGCCTGCATCGCCCCCATCACATGCCAGCTCCCGGGAAGGCACTGCCTAAATACATGGACTCTGCCTTCTCTCGGCTCAATGAGCTCCTCAGAGGTGGTAAATAACTGACCGCCCGTCCCGATTGTGGAAACGACGACGCCGGGTTTTACAGCCCCAACACCCAGAGCTCCAGCCTGCTGATCACCGGCTCCAGCAACCACAGGAGTCCCCTCAGAGAGACCGGTTAACTCTGCAGCCTCTTTCGTAATTTCACCGGCTACGGAAGTAGATTCGACTAGCGGAGGGACGGAGTCAGTCGTTAAGCCAACTAGCTCCAGCATTCGACCGGACCAGTTTTCCTCTGCCAAATTAAATAATAAAGTGGCAGAAGCGTCGGCTTTATCAGCTACCAGTTCTCCAGTCAACCGGTACCGGAGATAGTCCTTGGGGAGTACCACTTTTTTGACCTTTTCAAACAACCGGGATTCGTTCTCCTTCAACCATAAAACCTTTGGTGCAGTAAATCCCGGCAGGCTCCTGTTGTAGGTAATATCCAGCAGCTTCTTTTTGCCAATCCTCCGCTCGATTTTTTCAGCTTGAGAAGAAGATCTCCCATCTGCCCAGGTGATTGCCGGTCGAACTGGCCGCAGACTTTCATCGAGGAATACTGCCGTATGCATCTGGCCCGCAAGTCCGATCCCCGCAATATCTTCCGGCTCAACCTCCGGTCTCTCCAATATCGATTTGATTACTTTACAGCTAGCTTCCCACCATTCCCCGGGGTCCTGTTCAGCAGCGTCGTCGGTTGGTCGGTCAAGCGGATAGTCGTCGTCAGCTATAGCAACAACCTTTCCGTCTGGATTCACCAGTAAAACTTTTATCCTGGTAGTTCCAAGGTCCAGACCGAGTAGATAGTCCGAGTTACTCATTAGTTACGTCCTACCTCCATATGTTCGCATTTAACTTTAGTAGATTTTACTCACCAACCTATCATTAACTGGACTCAGGCTTAAACACAATTTACACAGCAAAGGGCAAAACTGAGACGATGAATCCGTGCCAGCGATCAAATTTAAGGTTCCATCATTATCTTTATTCGACTATCATCGTTCGAGTAAACTTCGATGGCCCGGTCAAATTGATCCAGGCCAAATCGGTGAGTTACGAGCTCTTCCACCTCAATTAAGCCCTCAGCAAGCAGGTCTATAGCGTCCTGGGTTGTGTAAGGGTTGACGAACGATCCCTGGATTGTCAGCTCTTTCCGGTAGACCTCGAAAGGTTTTATCGGTATCTCCAGCTCGGGAGACGCGACCCCAAACCAGACAATATGACCGCCCGGCTTTACCACCTCCAGAGATTGTTCCATAGTCTCTTTCGCACCCACGGCTTCAATAACGACATCCGCGCCGGATTTGCCAATTATTTCTCTTACAGATTCCACTAGGTCTCTTTTGCTTTTGGTAACGTCTATCGCGTCGGTCGCACCGAGTTTTCGAGCCATCTCCAGCCTTTTCTCTCTCTTAGCCGAGGATACCACTTTGGCTGCCCCGGATATTTTTGCTAACTGGACCAGTAGCAGACCTGTCGGACCGGAACCGAGAACCAAAACATCGTCACCTTTATCTATCGACGCATTATTTATCCCATTTATGGCACAGCTCAACGGTTCGGCAAACGCTGCGGAAGTAAAGCTAACACTATCAGGAATGCTGTAGACGCATCTTTCAGGGACCTTTGCAAATTCCGCAAATCCTCCATCGTTATTAACTCCTAATCCCGGTAAAGTTACACAAAGGTTTTCCTCCCCATTACGGCAAAATTCACATCTATTACAAACAGTATTGGGGTTTACCGTTACTCTATCTCCCCGTGCGAACTTACTTACCTTTTCTCCGACTTCCCTAACCGTACCAGAAAACTCATGACCTATGACTACCGGGAAATTGGCTTCGAACTCGCCATCGTAAATATGGACATCCGTCCCACACAGTCCACACTGACTTACCTCAACTACCACGTCCCGTTTTCCCGGTTCGGGAACAGGGTAATCCGTCCGATATTCGTACTCACCTTTCGCTTTAAAAGAAATTGCTTTCATAATTTATTCTCCTTTTTCGATCCGTTCTTTCGAACACTTCCCGTCTCAGTCCGGGTGAAAGTATATTTATTTGCTAAACCGGACATTTCTCCATAGGGGTTCACAATACCTTTAACTTGTTTCCTCTAAGGTTTTAACCTTATTTTTACCAAAGAAAATAAGATATCAACTAAGTGCGGCAACTCTTTAATTATTTGCCTATCACCTTATCCTAAAGGATTGTTTTCAAATTGACCTTGGCGACTCCAGATTGTCCTCATAATTTCGTTAGATCTAAACTTCTTGACAAAAGCAACGAGAAAAGTGAAAATTTTTTGGGATTAAATACTTAATCATCTTTAAGTTATCCAATAGGTTATATCACTGGAGGTGGTACAAATTAATTACTTTGGACGGTCTTTCCAATTTAGTTATAACATTAACCAAAAATTTCTAATCAGTTTGTTAGAGCATTTAATAATCTAAGGAGGGATCTTTAATGTCCTGGAAGAAAATTTCAATACCATTTATATTTACCCTTTCACTCGCATTGATGTTGAGCCTACCACTCGCAGCTCAGGAGACAGTCAGGTTGAATATCCTGGCTATGAGGATGGGATCCACGGAGTACATACAGGATCAGACGGACGAATGGATAGACCAGTACGAAGAAGAAAACGACGTTAGAGTTAGAGTCAACTGGGAATTCCTGGAAGAAGAAGATCTGAGACCACAAACCGTACAGGACATGGCTGCAGGAACTGGTTATTATCAGATTGCCCAGGTAGGTACCCAGCACCTGCCTCTACTCGCGGAAAACGACTGGATAGTCCCGCTGGAAGAGCACTTCACAGAAGATTACAAAGCAGACGAATTCGTCGAAGCCGTTAGATCCACCGCTTCTTACAAAGGCAAACAGTACGTTGTACCTATTTACCACGAAGCTACTCATCTCATTTACAGACACGACATATTCAACGATTTAGGTATAGAACCGCCAGAAACATTGGAAGAGGTAACTGAAGCAGCGAAGAAAATCTCTGAAGAAACGGACACAGCAGGGATAGTTCTTAGAGGACAGCGAGGAGCTGGACTCAACCACGTCTCCTGGAAACAGTACCTCCAGGCTTTTGGAGGAGAATGGCTTAAGAGCTTCGACCAACCTTTCGAAGCTGCCTTCAATTCTGAAGAAGGAATTAGAGCCACCGAATGGTACACGAACCTCATTCGAAATTATGCACCTGAAGGGACCCAGACATCCCACTGGAGAGACGTTATGTCAACGTTTATGGCTGGAGAAGCAGCCATGACGATAGACGCAACCTCGATAGGTAGAAGGATAGTTACCGACGATGCGTCCGAAGTAATAGGCAAAACATCCTTCGCCCTGTTCCCGGAAGGTCCGGCAGGCAGGTATCCCTGGTACTTCTCCTGGAATTTGGCCCTGAGTAAAGTCGGAACTGAAAAGGGGATGACCAGAGAAGTAGCAGCTGACTACATAATGTGGGCAACTTCGCCGGAGATGAAAAAAGAGATGATGACCGAGCTCGGCACGCTTCCGGCAAGAACTTCTACACTGGAGTCCGAGGAGGCACAGGAATATTACGGCCAGGAAGGCATGTCAAACTGGCTGGATAATACAATCGAATCTCTCCAGATCGAAGAGGCCGGGGAAAATCCGGTAATTGCTAAGATACCACAGTGGCCTGCACTCGGCGACACTGTTGGGATCCAGCTGGAAAGGATCTTTACCGGGTCAGTTGGAGTGGAAGAAGGGTTAAATAGAGCCGCTCAAATCATCGATCGAGACTTTTAAAATAAAAGGAATCGATCAAGTTAAGTTTAACCAGAATAAAACTAGTTAATTATCACCCAGGAGGGTATCCCTCTCCTGGGTGTATTTTTAAGGGCGAATATTGTAGTATGTATCATACATTTTAAAATTATTATCGGTTGTGATCTTGCAACTTCATTTTTCTTTTAAATCGTAAAATCGTAAGTTGACCGGGTTATTATCGACGCCGGAAAAAAACTGAATTTAGTTAATAACAGAGCGACGGAGGAATGATAATGAATACCCTCGAGGTAAAGAACTTAACAAAAACTTTTGGCGAACAAAAGGCGAACGACAACGTAAGCCTGGAGATAGAAAAGGGCGAATTCTTCGTACTCCTGGGGCCTTCGGGCTGCGGTAAGTCCACCTTGCTAAGAAGCGTAGCGGGACTCGAAATACCCGACAGCGGAGAGATATTCATTAGCGGCGAATCGGTCATGGACCAGGAACCCGGCGAACGCGACGTCGCTATGATGTTCCAGCAGGCAACGCTCTATCCCAATATGAACGTATTCGACAACGTAGCCTTTCCTCTAAAGATAAAAGGGGTCGATAAAGAAAAAATAGAAGAACAGGTCATCGAAGCACTGGACCTGGTCCAGATACCGGAAAAACGGGAATCAAACGTAAAAAACCTAAGCGGGGGAGAAGCCCAGAGGGCAATGATCGCTCGAGTGCTCGTCCAGGACCCCGAACTTTTTCTCCTCGACGAACCTTTTTCCAGTCTGGATCACCAGCTCAGGGTTTATATGAGAAAGGAGATAATGCGGATACACCAGAAGACGGGCGTTACCATAATGTTCGTCACCCACAATCAGGAAGAGGCAATGAAGGTCGGGGACAAGCTAGCCATAATGAATAATGGCCGGGTAGAACAGGTAGGGACTCCGGCGGAAACCCTCCAGGAACCCAACAACAAATTCGTGGCTCAGTTCATAGGTCACCCTCAGATGAACTTCATACCAGCGGAAGCAGTCAAGGAGAACGGCGAACTCTATCTTAAAGTAGATTCCCAGAGTTACGGACCGTTAGAAGAGGGAGAACTGGTAAAGCAACCGGAAAACGATAATTTAACTATCGGCATACGACCCGAAGAAATAGAGGTAGGAAAAGAAGAAACTTCGAGGGAAAACGAGTTCAGTTCAAAGGTAGAGTTTACGGAAAGTACGGGGGCAAATAACTATATACACTTCGACCTGAGCGGAGCTTCCGTTCAGGCTTCCGTACAGGAAATCGAGAGCTGGGAAAAAGGGGACGAAGTCTTCGTCCGGTTTGACGAAAACCTGGTCAAATTGTTTGAGCCCGGCGGGGAAAGGGTAAAGTAGGGGGGTGATGGAGATTAAAAGTAATAACCGATTGCTTAAATATTTGGTAGCCCCTGCAATTATTTTCTCCTTTGTAGCGGGCGTGCTTCCGATGCTTTACGCACTTCGTAACTCATTTTACAATATAAACGTCCGGCTGCCAATGCAGCAGGAAAGGTTCGTCGGAATAGAAAATTACAGGTTTATTTTCGGGGATGACAGGTTTCTTGCTTCCCTCCGAAACTCCATAGTTTTTTCTCTTGAGGGAACAATCGGCGCAGTAGTTCTGGGGTTCGCCATTGCCCTCTTCCTTTACTACTTCCTCAGAGACAAACCCCTACTGCTGACAGGTTTATCCACGATGCTACTCGTTCCCGCCCTAACGGGGCGAATCTCCGTCGCCTATATATGGCGCCTGTTATACGATCCCGTTCTCGGGCTGATCAACCACGTCCTCAAATTAATGGGATTCGGCACGGTAGAATTCCTATCGAACAACAACATCGCGATGCAGTCAATTATATTCACGGACGTCTGGCAATGGTCGGGCTTTTCCGCATTATTCCTGTACGCCGGTCTTGTATCAATTCCCAGAGACTATTTCGAGGAAGCTCAGGTTATGGGAGCGACGTTTTTCCAGAGGTTGAGGTACATAGTCATTCCAAATTTAAAGGGGTTACTGCTTGCCGTTTTCCTGCTCAAGTTTATGATCTCCCTTCGTAACTTTGACTTGATAAGCGTAATGACGGGGGGAGGACCGGGAACGGCAACGGAGACGGTCGATATGTACCTCTACTGGTTAGCAGTCGGTGGGAGAGGTCTACTTTCCCGGGCATCTTCGGGAGCAATCATCATGCTGGTCATTACTATCGTATCCTTTATGCTAATAATCAACCTGTACCAGAGACAGAAGATAGGTGAGTGAGACCATGAGTAAAAAACGCAAATCAGGAATAAAGTGGCTGAGATCCAAGCTATCGTCGTTTCTTGTCTTCTTGCTGGGCGTCGGTCTGTTTCTGTTCGTATTCCTTCCAATCTTTTACATCGCTACCATGAGTATAAAGAGCCAGTCGCAAGTCGTTTCCGGCGAGTTCAGCCTGATATTTTTCCAACCCTCGTTCGACGCCTGGATCAATACTTTTAACAACCCAAGCATCTGGAAGGGTCTGTCGCTGAGCGCAAGAACTGCAACGATCTCGACCCTCATCGCCGTAATACTAGGGACCATGGCAGCCTACGGGTTTTCAAGATACAAATTCAGGGGCGACGACGACTTTTTGTTCTTCATCCTGACCCAGAGGATGCTCCCCCCAATCGCTATTTTCCTTCCTTATACCCTGGTCTGGCAGTACCTGAACATAATTGGAGAGTGGTACAACCTCATAGTCCCTTATGTGCTCATTTCGTTACCAATTACGACCTGGCTTATGCACGCCTATATCAACAATATCCCGATCGAACTCGAGGAATCCGCCAGGGTTGAGGGTTGCTCGCGTATCGAAGTCATCTGGAGGATAGTTCTGCCAAATTCTTTACCGGGATTGTTGATGACTTCTATGTTTAACTTCGCCCTGCT
>CAZYPS010000068.1:0-9662 GCA_964649445.1 uncultured Thermotogae bacterium
AAGCTTGCCGAGGAGGAAGGCGAGGGCAAGTCCCAAACGGTTAGGGATCTGCTGGGCTACGGATGGGAATACTTGAAGATAAGACAGTACAGAAAAGGAGAAATCTCCCTCTCCCGTATCCCGATAGAGGTCCGGGGCGAATATGTGCCGCAAGGTATGGAAAGGGATGTTTTTCTCGATACCCGCCTTTTCGGAATACTTTTTCACCATTTTTGTGATTATTTGGGCTTAAGTGGGTCACCTTGCAAGTGGTTCTAACGCCGAATTTTCTCGTGTTGAATATTGCCTTAATTCGTGCACGAGTATAATCGGTGGTAAATACCCTTTGCATGACTATTCATAGATAGGAAGTACTTCAAGAATTTACAAATGCCCTTATTTTTACAGAAAAATGACACTAAATGCAGAGCCAGTTACCGAGGGTTTTATTATTCCTTAACTGGGACCAGTTTGAGAATTTCGACGCTCCCGCCACCCTGGTTCTCCAGCCTGTATTCTCCGGCAGAGGCGGGGATTAATACGGAATTCGTATAGCTAAGTTCTCTGCTTATAACGCCTGACTCCAATTTAACTGATTTTCCTTCCGTAACTGCCAGAATGTGGAACTTTCCTTTCGTTCGGCAACTGACCATTTCTTCAAATTCCAGACGCCTTACCTCCCAGGGAATTTGGGGATGTTTACCCAGGCGGATTTCAGCCCAATCCAAACCTTCATCCACGGTGCAGGGATCTTCCCTCAAGTTGCGCTTTACCTTCTCAGTGGTTCTGGTTTCGTCCAGAACGGAAAAGGCGTGATCCAGATGTATAGGCCTCAAATTTCCCCTGAGGTCGAGCCTGAGGTAGTCGTAAACGTGGAAAGTATATCCCCAGCCTATGCCAACTTCCAGACATACGTTTCCTTTGCCGAGTGCATGAATTGTTCCCGCCGGGAGTAGAAAAAGATCCCCCGGCTCACTGTTAAAGCTCTCCAGGTAGTCCTCGTAGTTCAGAGGTTCTCCCTTTTCTTCGGCTCTCTTCGCGTCTCTATAGAGCTCTTGCGGGGAGGTCTCATCCTTCAACCCTAGATATACCCTGGAATCGGGCTGAGACTCGATGATATAGTAGGCCTCGTGCTGTCCGATCGGTTCGTTAAACTGCTCTCCCGCGTAGCTCCTATCTGGATGAACCTGAATTGCCATATTGTCCCCGTTCCAGTTGTCGTCGTAGTGGGCTCTTATCGGGAAACGGTGACCACCTTTTTCGGTAAAATCCGGTCCCGTTATTTTGTTGTACTGAAGACTGAGAAGAGTGTTCCCCGGCAGGACGAGGTCCTCTCCGTCAATATCCAGTTTCAGGTTCATTTCAGGTAAAATGACTTCGAATTTCCAGGCACAGTTTGGGTACTTATCGTCGGTCAATCCTTCCCGTTCTTTGAACCATTGGCCACCCCAGGGGCTTGGAACGTGAACCGGGTCAAACGAGATCGGCGTTTCTGCCAACCTCGACGCGATTTCGGACAGGGTTTTTTCGCTGACTGTTTTTGGTTCTCCTAACGGATTGGTGTCAACGTAGTAATCCAGCCAGCCGTTTTCAAGAATCTTTTTTCTGTGATCTTCGAATACGGGCGGGAATACGTACTGGGATAGTTTGAAAGACTGAAGGGATAGTCCCACATCCGCAACTTTTTCCCCGAAATCCGCATCGGTCGGGACGAACCAGGGGAGTTCTTCGTTCATTCTTTCCAGAGCGGTTCTTTTTCCTATATCGAGATAAAATAATTCGTCAATCAGTTCTCTGGTAGAATTACGGTAGCTTATTCCAGTTCCAAAACAGATCACGGCGTCGTTTTCTTCCGAGGCTCTTTCCATTTTTTCTTCAAAGATTTCGAGGCCTTCCGGGCTAAGGAACTCGGCAAGAGAGCCTTCATAAATCCGACCGAAGTACTTGTCAGAGGTAAGGCAAGGTCTTATCTCGTTCCATATTTCCTTCGGACTTCGATAGATGGAGAACCCATCCAGAAGCCCTACTTTGAGATCATGTGTTAATTTCTCCTGGACCCAGGAAACGATATCCCAGTTAACTTTCGGAAATCCGTCAAAACCGATTATCGTGGAGCCGTCACTTTCGGCTATTATATCTCTTAGTTTCCCGGCCAGCGATTCTTTGCCTGAAATAAGGTTTCCATCAAGTCCGTCAAGATCAACTTCGTTCTTTCTATCGCCTCTCACTTCGATCACTTCCCGTTCTGGCTATGATTGTTGGAATCGCCCGTAAATGTTTTATTCAACCACTTTGAAGAACCGGAATCGTTTAATGGTTCCTAATCAGCCCCACTCGGCGGGAGAAGGTACCTCGCATCTCCTTAAAACCGGAGGCTGGTATTTTTCTCCCAGAAAAACGGCTTTTGCAGCCCCAAACAGAGGGCTCTCGTCCAATCTTTCAGCCAACTCTAGCTCTACATTTCCGAACGCTCCAATGGAACTCTTCAGGGGCGCGGAAAACAACGGAAACGCCAGTGAGATCTTTCCCCCAAAAACTATACAGTCCGGGGCGAAATCCTCGAGTACCGGGATCAGAACCTCGGCCAGTATTTCACCTGTCTCGTTGAATACCTTGATTGCGGCCCTATCCGTCTGGAGAAAGGCCTTCCGAGCTATGTCCCTTACTTCCAGGGCGTATGAGTTGCCCGAAAGTGCCCGGTACCGTCTTTTTATTCCCTCTTTTGATACGTAATCCTCGACCTTCCCGTCTCTGTAAGGAAGATTACCTATCCAGGCACATGGAGGAATCCCAGGGGCTTTTTCGACCGGACTTCCCTCTCTGACAAAACCCGAGCCGAGACCGGTACCAATGGTTATTCCCATCGCTTTGCCGCAGTGCCGTGCAGCTCCAACCCAAGCCTCCCCGAGCAAAAAAGCCCAGGAATCAGGCACGAACTTTATCGCTTGGCGAGTCACATCCGTTAGCTTTGCCAGCTCCGCATCCAGATTGACTCCCCAAAGAGAGGAAAATTTCTTTTCCATGTAACTGATTCCGTCTCTGTAATCGAACGGACCGGGCATTCCTATGCCGATCCCCGACAGTTCCCGAAACTCTATTTTCTCCAATTGCAAATTAATAATTTCCGCAAGCTTCTCGAGCACTTCATCCTTCGTTCCTGAACTATCTATTCTCCTTTCAAGATAGGTTAAATCCAATATCCTGCCGGTCGAGCTTATAACCCCAGAAGCAACGTTCGTTCCACCAACGTCCAGTGATATTACTACGGACTCATTCATGTTTTCTCCCATGTTGGATCGAATTTGTTGAAGCCGAGCACTACCTCGAACCTTTAAACTGGTTCGAATAATGTATTCAGGTTCTTACGACTAAGAACGGATCTCACTTCCTACCAGACGATCCACGCACCTTCTGAGCGCAAGTTCCAGCTCCATAACCCTACAGGATGGCCTTGTATTAAGGCGTGGCCACGAATACCCACTTTTATGGCAATTTCTACGCGAAAAATATTACGCATTAATCGTGTTCCCAAGCTGCCATTATGCAATTTGCTTAATGAAGCAAGCATACAACACGTTCTCAGCCCAATATTACCAGAAGAAAAGAGATGAAGGCAAGAACCACTGGTAAGTTCTCAAGTGCCTGGCTCAAAATCTCGTTCGAGTTGTTTATGTCCAGTGGAAAGACAGAAATTATTACAACCCCCTGTTTATGTAAAAAAGAAAGCGAGAAAGTTGAGTTCCGGGAGAAATAACCGTCTACAGCTTAGAGGGTTTCCGGGGGTTGGAACCAGGTTCCAACTGGATGCGGCTTGTGGTGTTGAAAGAGTTTAGTTGGAGTAAATTTTATGAACTGATTTACTGTCCTCTCCTATTAGCAATATATTGATCAGTAGCTCCCATACTCTTTTGCGGCTGTATAAACGGCTTCTATATTTTCGATGGGCACATCGGGCTGAATATTGTGTACAGGAGTAAATACAAAGCCACCGTCGGGGGCAAAAACTTCGATATTCTTTTTTACTTCCTCCCTCACTTCCCCTGTCGAACCATTAGGCAATACTTTCTGGGTGTCACAACCACCACCCCAGAATACTACCTCATCGCCAAAATTTTCTTTTAAGCTCTTCGGATCCATATTTTTGGCGTTTATATGAACGGGGTTGATTATATCGACACCCGCTTCAATCAAATATGGTAATAACTGTTTAATTGAACCACAGGAGTGCAGAAAAACCTTCCAGTCCGTCTTTTCGTGGACATAATCCCACATTTTCTTATGCCTTGATAGAAACATTTCCCGATAAGTCTCGGGAGATATTTGCGGTCCGTCCTGCATCCCAAGGTCGTCGCCTCCGAACACAACAATATCTACCTTGTCGCCCAGAACATCAATAAAAGTTTCTAGATTCTCTAAGTAGTTTTCCACTAACTTGTCCAGGAGGTATTCGACTAAGTCTTTGTTACCGGCCACATCTAAATACCACTGCTTGTAGCCGCGAAGTAGTTGGCCTTGCTCATAAATACTTCCACCAAACTCCGCCATGATGGCAAATTCGGTTTCTTCTCGTAGTTCTTTTGCCTGATTATTTAGAAATTCTTTTTCTTCTTCCCCAATCGTCTGTGGCTCGTATTCGCGGTCGATATCTTCTTTCGTCTTCGCGTCAGCCAGAGGATGATGCACTCCGGCTTGATCGTAGTAGAGTGATCCCTCGGACCGCTTGGCTAAAGTATGGCCCTCGTCATCCTTGATCTTGAACACCCCTTCCTCTTTTACAGGGTTGAAACCAGCAGGAACCAAAGCTGGAGAGCCGTCAATTAACTCACCTTGTTTCCAATTGTCAATTCTAATCCCAAAGGCGGGTTTTAGTCTATTTACAGGAGCTACGTCGGCGCCGAAATACTCCAGGACGTCATGGTCGATAAACCCGAGCTGCTGAAAGACATCGTAGAGCTTTACCGAATCGTAATCGAAGCCCAAATACTTTCGAAACTTTCGGTAAGCAACGGAATGAATACCTGTTGATCGCATACCGCCAATGTCTATCGGTACTCTATCGGGCTCTTCGTGGTTTATTGTTTTTAACACTCTTTCTCTATGGTTCATGGAGTACCTCCTGAGGATTTTCTAACTTAAACTTGCTGGACGAGTTCTTAATTGACTAATTTTCAATAGACTCCTTGAATGTTCTATGAACTTCGTAACAGGCATTTATCGGATGATAATCTGTTTTACCCGGAATGGATTTCTTTTGCTCGTAGGGGGTTCCTTCCGGACTCACCACCCTGTACCACCCGCAGTTTTCATCATCAACCAGATTATTGAGTGAATAATTCCAAAACTCCTCGTACCAATCCAGGTATTTTTTATTACTGGTCCTTTCCCAGAGAAGGAATGAAACTGCGATTGCTTCCGCATGTACCCAGTAATATCTATCCTGATTTAGCACTTTCCGCTCGAAATCAAAGGTGTAATTAAAGCCTTTGCGTTCTTCGTCCCACCCATGCTCAATAGCCTTACGATAGAGTTCCGCTGATTTTTCTTTCAACCAATCTTCCGACTGGTAACTTTCTAAAATCAATAACAGTTTGGCCCACTCCAGCAAATGACCTGGGAGAAAACCAAATGGGCGGTAGATATTTTCCGGATCATCCTTGTTATAGTCCGGGTCAATGTCCCAGTTCGACGTATAGTGTTCCCATATTAGTCCGTTACACTCGTTCGCCAGTTCTCCCGTGACTTCCTTTGCGACTTTCATCGCTCTCTTCATATATTTTTCGTTCTGCGTTGCTTCGTAGGCTGCAATCAAACTCTCCACCATGTGCATGTTTGGGTTCTGACCCCTATAGGAAGATAGTTGGGAAAGGTCCCTGCTGGTTTGGGTGGCGTAAAGATTGAATCTCTCTTCCCAGAAGGTCTCCTCCATCAGTTTAAAAACCCTACTGATATTGGGTTTAGCTCGTTTAAATCCTGCTTCAAATACCTTTGAAAAAGCTAACAGGACAAAAGCGTGAGAATAAGCTCGCTTATCTTCGTCCCTGACAGGGTTTTTCCCGAATACGGTTTGGAAAAACCCACCGTATTTTTGGTCCTCGTGTGCTTTTAACAGAAAATCTAACCCGTGTTCGATGAAGGAATCGTACTTATTTTCACCGGTCATTAGTTCGACAAGCGAAAAGTCAATCAGGAATCTAGCAGTACCAATCAGGTCTTTTTTTGTATTATCATGAACGGTACCGTCTTTATGGAAAGTCTGATAGAACCCACCTTTTTGGTTGTCCATGCATTGAGGAATATAAAACTCCAGAGTATCTAAAGCATGTTTTTTGACGAAGTTATTGTCAAATTCTGTATATTCGCCTATTCCTGTCATCTCAGTCTCCCCCGTTTATTCCCCTGTCTGCAGGCTGAGTCCTTTTACGAAGTAACGCTGAAGGCCGAGCAATACGATCACTGTCGGTGCGGAGGCAACTACTGCACCAGCAGCAATTACCGGAGTTGGCACTCCTGCACGGAGACCACTTAACTTTGACAGGGCAGTCATGACGGGTCTGACGTTTTGCGTTAATACCATCCCAAACAGGATATCGTTCCATGTCCATCTGAATTGAAAAATAAATACCACTACAAAAGCGGCCTTGGTCAAAGGCATAAATATCTTCCAGTAGATTTCAAGGTCAGAACAACCGTCAATCCGGGCCGCTTCGATAAGTTCCTGGGGTATTGTTAAGGCATAGTTTCGATAAACTAATAAAGCAAAGGGCGTACAGATACCGATATAAACCAGGGCCATTCCCAGTCTTGTGTCATATAATCCCATTCTACTTGTCGCAATATATAGAGGGATAAGGAACATCTGGAAAGGAAAAAGGTTGCCACTAAATATACCCATGAACCAGCTCTGTGGATTTTTGACTTTAAGATGTACTAAAGCAAATCCCGCCAGGGATGCTAAAAAAGCAGATCCGGCCCCGCCCGCTATGGCGTATATTAGGCTGTTCACGAAATTTGAACCGAGACCCGCCTGAGTCCAGGCAGTCAAGAAGTTTTTAAAGGAATTTGCAGGTATGGATAGTATATCCGGAATGGTCCAGAAGAAAAGGCTATCGAACTGTGCTGGTGTTTTAATGATAGTTGAGAGAATTGCAGCCAACGGAAAAAGCCATAAAGCAACGAGTAGCAACAGAATTGAGTAAATTATTATTCTGGATAAGGTACTTCCTTCTAATCTCATATTCCCTCCTAAGCCGAAGGCTCGAAGGCCTTAAGGTTTCTCCAGGCAAATATTAAGGTAACAAGGGCTATGATAACGGCAATAGCTGAACCGTAACCCATGTTGGAAAGGAGAAAAGACTCTCTATACATGGAGATTGCGAGCGTCTCGGAGGCTCTAGCCGGTCCGCCATGCGTCATCACCCATGGAATCGCAAACATCCTGGTTGTATTGATCATAGCGTTTGCTACTACCAGCATGGAAATTGGCTTAAGTAACGGTAAAGTAACGTGATAAAAAATCTGCCAGAAGTTTGCTCCATCTACTTTTGCCGCTTCAATTGGTGCCTTGGGAAGACTTTGTAAACCCACCAGAAAGAGCACCAGATTTAACCCCAGGAACTGCCAGGCCCAGACTCCAATCATCAAGAAAGTATTTATGGAGCTATTAGCCAGAAGCTGGAAAGATCCAAGACCTAAGACCTTGAACAGCGAATTTATCGCTCCATTCTGGGTTGAATAAACTATTTTCCATATAACGGCTGCGACGGTTGGTGCCAGGGTCACTGGTATATAAAAAACTGTTTTAAAGAAGCCCTGGAACCGCACACTGTTTATTATTACTGCAAGAAAAAGAGCCAGGACTATGGGAAATCCAAGAGTACCGATAAGCCATAGTATTGTATTCTTGAAAGCATTGAGTACTTGAGGTGAGGAGAATACCTGGAAGTAATTCGAGAGCCCGGTCCATTCTGGCGAAGTAATAATATTCCATTTGGTGAAACTGAGATAAATTGTGTAACCAGCCGGTAGCAATTCGGCTCCGATAACGAAGAAGAGCGCCGGCATAAGAAAAATATAAGGATCTAGTTTAGTTAATCTACTCATTATTGAACTCCTCGATAAAAACCCCCGACCGGCTTGACCGGCCGGGGGTATAAATGTCAGTCAGTTAGTTTTCTAGTTCAGACTGTTTTTCGTAGTCAACGTCGTAATCTGGCCACGTTTTTGCCGCCTGGTTTTCAATGCTTTTTAGGACCTTTTCCCACTGGTTTGGTTTGGTGAGCATCCTTTCAAACTCGGCGACGGCATGGTTTACGATTTCGGTTGGCGTAGCTTCCCAGAACCTAATCGCCTTGTTGGGATAATTATCAACTTCCTGAAGTAATTTGGCGAACTCCGGATTTGTTTCGGCTACTGCGTCCTCCGATATGATCGTATCCCAGGGCATTGGATGCCAGAGGTCGAGATCAAGTTGCCGCGCGTCTTCGTCCGATACCCACCATTTGAGCCAATCTTTTGCCTTATCTTTGTTCGCCGCACGTTTTCCGATCATCAAAGGTGAAATCTCGGTAGCCAGTGCACCTTCACCTTCCTCGCTAATTGCAGGGAGGACAAATACGTTAAAGTCTTTTCCGGGTTCTAAGCCACGATCCATTAGAATACCACTGTACCAGGTGCCCATTGGAATTAGTGCGAGTTCGTTGTTTTTGAACATCCTGGGATAGTCCTGGACATACGTGGAATCCATTGGGGCGAAGTAACCTTCATCGAGCAACGTCTTCCATTGTTTCATGGTCTCGACTACTTCTTTATCCGTCCAGTGAGCTTCGCCTGCCATCAGTTCCTTATAGAATTGATGGTCCTTATGTAGTAGCAGTTCCTGGAAAACTATGAATGAGGTCCAGCGAGATTCGCCGACTGTATTCCCGATAAAGTTTATATCTTTTTCCTGGAAGAATTCAGCTTGATCCATGAATTCCTGCCACGTCTCAGGTGGATTCATATCGTACTTTTCGTAAAGATTTTCGTTGTAGTACCAGACCCAGTAACTGGAGTGGAGCGGGACGGCATAAGTCATTCCGTCAATTGTTAGTTGTTCCCTTATACCGGGTGAAACTTTGTCGCCAACTTCCTCCCAAACATCAGAAAGGTCAGCTACTAAACCGGCGTCAACGAGTTGTTGCGCCCTGTAACCAAACCACCATTTGAAGATTTCCGGAGCCCTTGGCGAGGTGAGATCTGTCTTGACTCTCGATTTGTAAACGTCAGTTTTGAATTCGGTTACATCTAAGCCAATTCCAATTTCGTTTTGAGAAAGCTCTCCGAGCTCCACCCATCGTTCCTGCCATTCGGGATTGTCGTGGTAGAAAGTTACTTCATCTTCAGCGTTGACGTTCCTGGCACCAATCAGCACAAAACTAAAAGTCAAAGCAACAATCAATACACTTAAAGTGGCAATTTTTGCTGTGGATTTTCTGTTCATAAGATACCTCCTATCTTTAAAGTAAATTTCCTTTCGATATTTCCGGTTAGATTGGTTTAATAGCAATCTGGGTAACCGTCAAAACTGTTTACTATTAACTGATACGCACAGCTAAACTACGGTCTTTTTTAGTTCTTGCCAGATTACTCTTATTAAATGATCCAATTGAATAGAGCCTTTTACTTACTTTTCTACTAATCCTACC
>CAZYPS010000069.1:0-9230 GCA_964649445.1 uncultured Thermotogae bacterium
TAATGGAAGGCTGATCTTTTGCTAACCCCAGGACTTCCTCTTCGTCGTAATCCCCAACAGCTATGGCCGATTTTACCGTGCCTTGCTCCCTGATCATCAACGTCAATTCTCGAGTGTCAATTCCCGAAATTGCCCTTGAATTTTCTCTCATCAAATAGCTGTCCAAAGATTCCTTCGATTCTGCATGGTCCGGGGAACTACATATTTCCCGGGCTACCATACCCTGGGCCTTAATTGAGTCGGACTGGGGGTTCTCATCCTGAACGCCGTAGTTTCCTATCAACGGATAAGTAAACATTAAATTTTGCCCCTTATAGGAAGGGTCCGTAAGTGCTTCCTCGTAACCTGTAAAAGAAGTAGTAAATACGAGTTCACCTTTAGAGATCCCTTCTGCACCTAACCCCTCGCCGCACAATACGGTCCCGTCTTCGAGAGCCAGTATCGCTTCACTCATGTTTACCCCCTTCTGGATTTTGAGGGTCGCATCTTTCTCCGGTACTCTCCGGCTTTTCGAGTTCTTTCAAACAATCTTTGAACTTAGTTTCTCTCTCCGTCCACTTATCTCTGGCTCGGTCAAGCGATTTCTTCTTCGCGTTTAACCCAGGGTTACCCGGACCTCCCAGGTGGTCCCGGGAATCGATTGATTCTCTTATTTGGTTCTCGGTTACTTCATCTCCATCGTCGCCTAAATTATTTTTAACCTTCCTGTACGCTTCCCTGAAGGGGACTCCGTCACCGACCAGATCAAAGACCTTATCGGTGGCAAAAACTTCTCCGGAAAAGGCGTTAATTAGCTCCTCCTCGTTAACCTTCAACCAGGAGATTAACGGGGCGAGGACTTCCAGGGAATCACTAGTGTCGTCCAAACCATCGATCAGAGCCTTTTTCGTCTCCTGGAGATCGCGACTGTAACCTGACCGGAGTCCATGGAGGAGGGAAAATATACCGGAAAGGTGGCCCGAAAATTCTCCGGATCTAGCTCTCACTAGTTCCAGCACGTCGGGATTTTTCTTTTGCGGCATTATTGACGAACCCGTAGTAAACTCATCAGGAATCTCAAAGTAGCCGAATTCTCCGTCGCTGAAAGTGATAAGATCGGAAGCTAATCGGGATAAGTCGAGCTGAACGCTTGCGAACCCGGAAAGAAGGTTAAATTCGAACTTTCCCCGGCTGTTCATGACGTATATCGCGTTGTTCTGGACTTTCTCAAACCCCAGCAAATCCGCCGTTAACTCACGGTCCAATTTAACCGGAACCCCGTAACCGGCACCTACCCCGAGCGGAGATTGGTCGATAAGGCCGAGGTTTGCTTCGATAAGGGTAAGGTCGTCGAGTAGCGCTTCGGCGTAAGATCCTGCCCAGAGACCGACCGAGGACGGCATAGCTTTTCGGTAATGGGTATAACCTACCATGGGGGTATCGGACTGAGACGAAGCAAAGTTCAGCAGCGATTCGACCAGGTTCAGTAACTCCCGAACGACTTTGAATAGTTCCGCTTTAGTGAAAAGCCTGATATCAACTAGTACCTGATCGTTCCTCGATCTCGCCGTGTGAAGCTTTTCTCCCAGCTCGCCAAGGGAATCCGTAAGTTCGTTTTCCACCCTGGTGTGAATATCTTCTTCTTCAGCGGTGAGCGAAATATCCTCCTCTAGCAAACCTCTTAACTCGTTTCGTAATTTTTCCGCCTCCCGGGAGGAAACCAGTTCCAGGTCTTCAAGAGCGTGTACATGAGCGATTGACCCGTAGATATCGTATTTGGCGAGGCGCTGATCGTAATCCACGTCAGCGCCCGCCGTAAAGTCTTCGACTAACTGCTCGATCGCAGATTTTTCTTCTTCTCCACCAGTCTCCCATGTCTTCATAACCGGACCTCAAGCCGAGTTTTCACGGTTGTACCCCACTTTGGTCGGGAGACTCCAGATATCTATGAAGCCTTCGGAAGATGATTGATCAAACGTACTCTCCTCATCGTAAGTGGCAAGCGAATGACTGTAGAGACCGTTATCGGAACTTCGCCCCACTACAGTCGCCTTTCCTTTGAACAACTTCAGACGAACCTCCCCCTGAACCTTCTGGTTAACATTTTTAATATAAGCCTGGAGATCCTTCATCAGAGGGTCAAACGCCAACCCCTGATAGACCATTTCGGCCCATTTCTGGTCGACAAGCGGTTTAAAGCTGTTCTCGTGTCTCGTCGAGCAGTATTTTTCCAGTTCTTTGTGAGCTTTTAATATCACCGATGCGGCCGGAGTTTCGTAGATCTCTCTCGATTTAAGGCCGACTATTCTATCTTCCACCATATCGATCAACCCTACTCCGTGCTGTCCGGCGAGCTGAGTTAGCTCTTTTATTAGCTCAACTAACCCCATCTTCTCGCCATTTAGTTTCGTCGGTACCCCTTCGTCAAACTCCAGTTCGATATATTCGGGGTCGTCCGGAGTTTTTTCCACGGGATTTACCAGTTCGTGGACATCTTTGGGTGGTTCCTTCGAAGGGTCCTCAAGCACACCGCACTCGATGCTTCGCCCCCAGAGGTTTTCATCGATCGAGTAAGGAGACCCGGAATCCACCGGTATGGGAATACCCTTCTCTTCTGCATAGGCCAGTTCTTTCTCCCGACTCATGTCCCATTTTCTAATTGGAGCCAGTACGGTCATGGAGTCATCCAGGGCTTTTATCGAAGCTTCGAACCTTACCTGGTCGTTACCCTTACCCGTACTTCCGTGAGCGATCGCGGTTATTCCTTCGGCCTTTGCGTATTCCACTGCAATCTCGCTCATGAGCGGTCTCGCAATTGCCGTACTTAACGGATAACTGTCCTGATAGAGGCCATTTGCTTTAATACTCGGTTTGATGTATTCTTCCGCAAATTTATCCTTTGCATCAACGACGAACGCGTTTTCAGCTCCTAAATCCAGCGCCTTACTCTTAACTTTATCCAGGTGAGCTTCGCGCTGCCCCACGTCCACGGTAAATGTTGAGACCTTTGCCTCGTACTGATCCTGTATCCAGGTCAGCATTACCGACGTATCGAGACCACCCGAATACATCAGAAGTACGTGATCTACCTGGTTTTCCAGGCCGGAATCCGTTTCTAAACTTGAACCTTCTTCTTTCTTTGATGTCAATTCAGTCGCCTTCCCAATTTCATCACCTCAAAAATGGTTTTTTGTTTTGGTGTTTTGACTCTGATGTGGTTTCACTAGCTCTAGTTTTCCCTGTCTGCAGAACAAAACAATCAGAAAATTTACAGATGTTCCAGAAAGTCTTCCTAAGTCGGAACTAAAATAGGAGTGTGGTTAGAGAGAGGTTAGCCCTCTCCTTAACGGTGAGATAGCAGAAATGAGGAAACCGTGAAGAAATCTAAATGTAGGAATGAAGCTCAAATTTGAAAAAGACATTCTCTCGGTCACCTCTTACCGAGGAATTTACGGGAAACGAGTTTCCTTTTCAAGGGTGACTTTTTGTTTTACGAATTCTTCCGGATATTCTAGAAATATTTACGGGTTTAACCGTGAGTGGTGGAAACTCCTAAAAATTTTCGGACAATTTCTTTAAATTTTGGGTTGAATTTACCACAATGGTTCCGTAAACTCGTGATCAACATAGGTGGCAATATTTATGGAATATAATTCTACAACTATAACTGAGCAGACAAAACGACAGATTGCTTATCGCTCTAACTTCGGGCTGAAACCCGAGATTGCCAACCTATTATCCCCTCTTTCCTTTAGGCCGAAGGGGATCTAATCCCCTTTCATACCTAAACACTTTTACCCATTTACGGGTCTAAAAATTCCTAGTTTCTACATATAGAAGAAGTTCAACCAAAGAAACTTATCAATGTAACTTATTTCCCAACTTTTC
This sequence comes from uncultured Thermotogae bacterium, assembly GCA_964649445.1. GTDB lineage: Bacteria > Bipolaricaulota > Bipolaricaulia > M55B111 > M55B111 > JAGXLP01. The sequence continues at coordinate 3,868 of CAZYPS010000069.1, forward strand.
TACTCAGGAGGTGTTTTTTACAAATGGTAAACTGTCCGGAATGTGCAACTGAGATAAATCTACCGAAAGATACTATTAAAAACGAAATTCTCGACTGTCCCACCTGTGGACTGGAGCTCGAAGTGGTGAGCCTCGACCCGGCCGAGGTCGACCTTGCCCCGGAAGAAGAAGAAGATTGGGGTGAATAAACTTTGAAGACAAGCCTCGGGATTTTGGCCTCCAGAATAAGATTGGAAGAGAAGCTTCTGATAAAAGAAGCGAGGCAAAGGAGCGAGATAAATTTGAGGATAGTAGACCCGAGAAAGATAACCTGGGAAGATTCAAGCCTCCATGACCTCGACGTGCTCCTGGACCGAGAAATTTCTCAGTCCAGAGCATACCACGTAATGGAGTTAATGAAGGATACATCAGTCACTCTGGTAAATGATTTTAAGACGGTCCGGCTCTGTGGCGACAAGGCATTTACGTCCGTTAAGCTGAAGAAACACGGAATTCCGACACCGGATTTCAGGGTAGCGTTTGATAGAAAAAGCGCCCTGAAAGCGGTGGAAGAGATCGGCTATCCGGCTGTTCTCAAGCCGGTGGACGGTTCGTGGGGACGGATGGTGGCCAAAGTTGACAACAGAGAATCGGCCGAGGCGACGATCGAACATAAGTCGAACCTGGATTCTCACTTTCACTCAATCTATTACGTACAGGAGTTTATAGAGACCGGCAAAAAGGATATCAGAGCCCTGGTACTGGGTGAGGAGCTACTTGGGGCAGCCTACAGGGAATCGGATCACTGGATTACCAATGCCGCTCGAGGCGGTGAATCAAGTCCTTACCCCATTTCTCATGAACTGGAGGATATTGTGAGCACAACAAGTAAGGTTTTTGGTGGCGGGGCTCTGGCCGTGGATTTGCTGGAAAGTGATCGGGGTTTGCTCATTAACGAGATTAACTGTTCCATGGAATTCAAGGAATCGATGAAAGCAATAGAGGGAGATATTCCCGCCAGATTGCTTGACTATACGGTAAATCAGACGGAAGGATCCGAGGAGGTAGCTCAAACCAAATGTCCAATCTAAATTTAGGTCTCCTCTTTTCCCGAATAAGGGTTGAGGAGAAAATGTTGATAAGGGAAGCCGAAAGCCGGGGGCATGAAATCACCCGGGTAGACAGCAGGGAACTCGTCTTCGATTTCGACGACGACTACGATATAGACATCCTGCTCGAAAGGGACGTCTCTCACTCCAGAGCGCTATACATACTTAACCTGTTCGAAAACGGTGACGTACCGACCGTAAATTCCTATCAAACGGCGAGAATTTGCGGCGACAAGATAGCAACGTCCAAGGCCCTGAAGGACGCAGGAGTTCCGACTCCAGACGTGAAGGTCGCTTTTACGAAAGAGAGTGCTCTATCCGCAATAGAAGAAATGGGTTATCCCGTAGTTTTGAAACCCGTTACCGGATCCTGGGGTAGGTTACTGGCGAAGATAAACGATCGGGACTCGGCCGAAGCCGTACTCGAACACAAAAGCCAGCTAGGATCCTATTATCACAAGATTTTCTACATCCAGGAATACGTCGACAAACCAGACAGGGACATTAGAGCGTTCGTAGTGGGTGACGAGACTATCGCCGCAATCTACAGGGAGTCGGAGCACTGGATAACGAACACGGCTCAGGGCGGGGAAGCAACTAATTGCCCTGTGACGGACGAAATAAACAGTATATGTCGAAAGGCAGCGGATGCAGTCGGCGGTGGAATCCTGGCGGTTGATCTGCTTGAAGGTGAAGACGGACTGACGGTTGCCGAAGTAAACTATACGGTTGAATTTAAAAACAGCGTCGAACCCACTGGAGTGGATATTCCCGGAAAAATAATTGATTACGTCGAAGAGGTCGAGGGAGGTAGCACCCAATGACCGAAACCAGACGGACGGCAATAGTCGGAGGCTCCGGTTATACTGGAGGAGAACTGGTTCGGATACTTGAAGGTCACCCTTACTTCGACCTGGCTGGCGTGACTTCACGGAAGAACGAGGGGAGGTCGGTAAGTAAAATTCACCCCAACATGCGGGACGAGTCGGACTTAAGCTTCATCCACCCCGAGGAATTGCCGGAGAAATTCTCCGACCTCGATCTGCTCTTCACCGCGCTTCCTCATGGGCGATCGATGGAATTGATGGAAGATTACCTATCTCTTTCCGACAAAATAGTCGACCTGTCAGGTGACTTTCGTCTGTCAGAAGTGGAGGAATACGAAAAATGGTACGAAACAGAACACAAATTCCCCGATCTTAACGAAAAGTTTGTCTACGGGTTGCCGGAAATCCATAGAAGTGAGATCGAGGAAGCCAGCTATATAGCTTCCCCCGGATGTACGGCGACCGCGGCTATAGTTCCTCTTTACCCAATTGTTTCGGAACTGGGCGGAGGGATAGTTAAGATAGTTGTCGACTCAAAAGTAGGGTCGTCTGCTGGTGGTGCAAAAGAAAACCCCGGAAGCCACCATCCGGAACGGACCGGCGTGGTTCGAAGCTACAAACCAACCGGTCATAGACATACGGCAGAAATGGAACAGGAACTGGAAACGTCCGTCTCCTTCTCTCCTCACGGAGTGGAAATGGTTCGAGGCATCCTGAGCACGATTCATGTCCTCTTTGAAGAAGGACCAGGGACAGGAGAGGTCTGGAAGGCATTCAGAAAACATTACGGGGACGAAAAGTTCGTTCGGTTCGTCAACGAGCGAAAAGGTATATATCGATATCCGGAACCCAAACTGCTGAACGGGACGAATACCGTGGAAATCGGATTCGAGCTTTCAACCCGGGACGACAGACTCGTAATGATGGCTGCAATAGACAACCTGGTGAAGGGCGCAGCAGGTCAGGCAGTACAATCCGCAAACCTTGCTTGCGGTTATCCCGAACAAGCCGGACTGGAAAGAACCGGTCTTCACCCAATTTAATGGAGGGGCAAAGATGTTAGCTATCAAGATCGGCGGAAGCGACGCGATAGACTACGAGGCTTTTCTGGAGGACCTTTCGAACCACGATGACTGGATTCTTCTCCATGGGGGGTCTCACGAACTGGATAGGATTTCGGAGGAGCTGGGCCACCCACCCAGGTTCGTCGAATCAGTTTCGGGTTACACCAGCCGGTATACGGATGAAGAAACCGTAGAACTAATAAACATGGTTTACCCGGGAAAGATGAACAAGTTCATCGTGGAAGAACTTCAGAAACTCGGAGTGAACGCATTCGGCTTTTCCGGACTGGATGGTAGAGTACTGGAATGTAAACGGAAATCAACTTTGAAGATAAAGAAAAACGGCAAGAAAATAGTTCTTCGCGGAGAACACAGCGGTATAATCAAAGAAGTCAACACGGAACCGATAGAACTTTTACTCAAATCTGGATACAGCCCGGTTCTTACTATCCCGGCCGTCACGTTTGACGGAACCGCTGTAAACGTCGATGGCGATAGGGCTGCCGCAGAAGTAGCCTCTGCTTTCTCCGCGGAAAAGTTACTCCTTCTGTCCGATGTCCCGGGACTACTGGAGGACGTGGACGACGAATCAAGTCTAATAGATGATATTGACCGGAAAGATATTGAGCACTTCTCGGACCGGCACGCGGAAGGCAGGATGAAGAAAAAACTTCTAGGAGCAGGGGAAGCCATTGACGCGGGTGTGGATTCCGTAATTCTGGGCGATGGAACCGTAGAAGATCCAGTCAGCCGCGCACTTTCTGGAGAAGGAACTTTAATTTCGTGAATGGCGGTGATGCAAATTGAATGAATTCGAAAGAGAGGACAGGTTTTCAACCGGAGTATACTCACGCCAGAAACTTCAACTGGTGGAAGGTTCGAACGCTTTGGTCCGGGATCAGGAGGGTAACGAGTACTTAGACCTCACTACCGGAATAGGGGTGGCGGCCGTGGGACACGCTAACGAGAAAGTTGGAGAAGCACTGAAGGATCAGGTCGACAAGTTGCTGACCTGTTCCCCGGCATACTTTTACAGCGACGTCAGAACGGAACTACTGGAAAAACTTGCTGAGATAACTCCCGGAAAGTTGAGTAAGACCTTCCTCTGCAACTCAGGTACCGAGGCAATAGAAGCAAGTCTGAAATTTGCTCGAGCCCACACGGAAAGAGAAGAAGTAATCGCTACCATGAGAGGATTCCACGGGAGAACGCTCGGATCGCTTAGTGCCACCTGGAAACGCAAATACACTCAGCCGTTCGAACCTCTGATACCAGGGTTTAACCACGTTCCGTACGGGGACCTGGACAAGCTGGATGAGAATATTTCCCAGGACGCGGCAGCCGTTCTCCTGGAGCCAATTCAGGGAGAAGGTGGTATCCATCCTCCCCCAGAGGATTACCTCTCGGGCGTTCGTCGAATCTGCGACGAAGCTGGGGCACTCCTGATATTCGACGAAGTTCAGACCGGTTTTGGCCGGACAGGAAAGATGTTCGCCAGCCAGCACTGGAACGTAACTCCCGACATAATGGCACTCGCCAAAGCAATGGGAGGAGGAGTTCCTGTAGGTGCTTCAGTAGTAAGTGAAAATATGGAATTTTCTACGGGCCTACACGGCAGTACGTTTGGAGGTAACCCACTATCCGCCCGGGCAGCTCTGGCAACGATTAACTACATCGAGAACAACGAACTTGTCGATCTCGCTCGAGAACGAGGCGCGAAATTTAAACAGGGTCTGAAAGAGATAGCTTCCGAAAACGAAAAACTGGTAAGAGAAGTTAGGGGCCTGGGATTGATGCTGGCACTACAGCTCCGAAAAAAATCCGGACCTTATCTGGACAGGCTGATGGAGAAGAATATACTCGCTCTACCGGCCGGATCGTCCGTAATAAGGTTCTTGCCCCCTTTAGAAATTAGTCCCGAGGAAATAGACCGAGTCCTTGAGGCGTTAAGAGAAGTTTTTGATACCGTTTACCAACAGGGAGAAAAGAGATGTTAACCAATAATACTTTGCTTTTTGGACACCGTTCGACAAAACCGCAGGCGATTTCCCCGGCGTGGAAATCACTCTTTCAGCAAGCTGAACGTCGGATCTCGGCCTCGCTCTCCACCCTTTCTTCATTGTATGGCGAAAAGGTAGGGCTCCGGACCGAGAAAATTCCAGCGACGCGGCGCATATGTTTGACCGAACCAGCCCAGCACTCAATTGGGCACTAAATTCTAAAAGAGGCAACGTTTTGTTTTACGGACAATTAATGACAAACTTTTTCAGTTTACGGATGAAGGATCCAATTGAGTGCTGGGCTGGTGAGGGATATTACCATAACCAGGTAAGTTTAACTGTTTATGAGTGATACTTACTACAAAAGAGATCCACTACCATGAA
>CAZYPS010000070.1:0-9224 GCA_964649445.1 uncultured Thermotogae bacterium
GCTGTAGGCTGGACGAATGTCTCGATAAAGGTGCTGAAAGAATTGGCTGGCACGACAGAGACGACAAAGAGGTAAGTGAGTCTGATAAAAAGAAGGGTTTCGGCCTGGCAGTAAACATGCAGGGCTCGGGGATACCGCTTATAGACATGGCAGCCGCCCGGTTAAAACTCAACGAAGACGGGTCCTTTAACCTATTCGTTGGGGCAACGGATATAGGTACCGGAAGTGATACGGTCCTATCTCAAATAGCGGCTGAAACCCTCGAAGTCGACCTGGAAGATATCGTAGTATACTCCTCCGACACTGACTTCACACCGTTTGACTCCGGCGCTTACGCTTCCAGCACGACTTACGTTTCGGGTAACGCCGTCAGGAAAACAGCCGAAAAAGCTAAAGATCGGATAATTGAGGTTTTTGCAAATAGATACGACGAAGAAACCGAAGACGTAGTATGGACCGACGGTGAAATAAAGGGAACAACTACCACGAAGTCACTCTCGGAATTCGCTCTTTCGCTCACTTCCGGCGAGATGGAGGCGGATCAGGAACAGATAGAAGTCTCCGCTTCCGAAGTTCCGGAGGAGTCACCTCCACCGTTTGCAACCCATTTCGTAGAACTTGAAGTAGATACCCGGACCGGCGAGATAGACCTACAGAAATACGTATCCGCCGTCGATTGCGGTACGGCGATCAATCCAAACCTCGCCGAGGGCCAGATGGAAGGGGCGATAGTTAACGGTATAGGTTACGCATTAACCGAGGAAATGGAATTCAACGAATCCGGTCGAATGAAGAATCCCTCGTTCTTCGACTATAAGATCCCCAACACGGAGGATATACCCGAGGTAGACGTAATACTTGTAGAATCCTCGGAGCCTTCCGGCCCCATGGGAGCAAAAAGCGTCGGTGAAATAGGCATTAACGGCGCTATACCTGCCATAGCTAATGCAATACGGGATGCCACGGGAATCGAGCTTACTGAGCCCCCTTTCACCCCCGAAAAAGTCTGGAAGAAAATGAAGGACGAGCGAGAATAAGTTTAACCCTCCTCGTCGTGTTCGTGCCTGTGGTGGATATCGGGCAGGTGGGGATGGGCATGTTCCAATTCCTCATGGTGATGAGAATGGGAGTGAAACAGGAAATTTAATAGGAAACCCTCTCCGTGAGTATGCTCGTGATGGCCCTCATGATGCCGATGAAGGTGCTCGTGCTCTATCGACCGGTGTTCGTGGGGATGAAGATGTTTATCAATTAACAGCGGAACCAAGGAAGCCACTAAAATCAGAGCAGCAATTATCTGAACAGGAGAAAGCCGCTCGCCAAGTATCAGCAGGGAACCGGTCACACCAAAGAACGGAGCAGAGGCAAAGATGATTTGGGCTCTCGTCGCCCCCAACCCATGAGCAGCCCCGATATAAAAGACGATACTCAAACCATAGGAGAAAACCCCAAGGCCCAGTGCCCCAAAGGTCTGGATCCAACTGGCTCCATAAGTTGCTACAATCAAGCCAACCGTGAGGTTAAAAGTCCCCGCCACAATACCTTTGAAAAACGTATTGGAGGCCGGGGAAATTTCATCTATGAGAGCAGTAAAGTGGTTATCAAAACCCCAGAAAAGACAGGCAAGAGCCACGAGCAATCCGGCAGTTACACCTGCCAATCCACTGCCCCAGGAAAGCAGGACTGCTGCGGTTAAAGCTCCGACAGTTCCTAGCCAGCCCAGCCAACCAAGATAATCTTCGAACAAAAAGTGACCGAGTAAAGCAGTAAAGACCATTTCCAGGTTTAGCCACATAGATACCGAAGAAGCAGTTGCTAACCTGAGTCCAAAAAGCAAAGCCAGAGGTCCTCCAATTCCCCCCAGCAGGACGGCACCGGTCAACCGAAGTTTATTCGAAGTTCTCATACCGAGAACTTTTTCGTATCCCTTATTTGAAATCACCTTCGGTAATAGGCCCAGTGAGGCGCCGAGATACAACAGTCCTGCCAGCTGAAACGGAGTGATGCCTTCCAACAGAGTCTTACTTATCGGCGTAGCAAGGCCAAATAATATAGCGGCAGTAAACGCAAGTATTATGGACATTGTGATTAGCTAAACTTGAGCAAAATCCTCTTCGGTTGGTAATTTTAGCCAAAAAACTGTCTTTTGCCAGGAATTTTCCGTTCAATATTTTTAACAACCATGAAACCAAGATAGTTTCCAGTCTCCCAAACTAGATACCAAACACAACTTGTTGACAAAATATTACAATTGTTATAGAATAAATTTTGTCGGAAAAATGATTTAAAAAGCGATGGGTAAATTGTGGAACTAATATTAGAAAAGCTTGAAGTGGTTCCTTGAGTTTCACCTGGAGGTAGAACAATTTATGGATAAGCTAAAGATTCCTGAACAAACGATAGAGAGGCTTCCCCTTTATCTCAGGCGGACGGAGGAACTTTTCTCTGACGGAGAAGAATCCGTTACATCCCATCAGTTCGTAAAAGACCTACCGGGAATAAACTCGGATAACTTGAGGAAGGATCTATCTTACTTCGGAAATTATGGCAAAAAAGGCAGTGGATACGACATACCGAGATTACAAGAGGAACTACGAAATATCCTGAAGCTTCACATAGAGACGGCAGTGGTGCTTGTCGGGGTAGGGAATCTGGGTACTGCTTTACTTACCCATAAAGACTTTAACCGCTGGGGTTTTAGGATTACGGCTGCTTTTGACAACGATCCCGATAAGATCGGTGAACAAATCGGGGAAATAATAGTCCAGCCTACCCATGATCTGAGACCGACCATTCAAAAAGAAGATATCGATGTCGCAATGATTGCCGTACCGGTCGACAGTGCTCAATTAGTAACTGACTCTCTGGTCTCTGCCGGTATAAAAGGTATACTGAACTTCGCTCCTGCGTTGCTCGAAGTCCCTTCGGAAATAACGGTAAAACAGATGGATATAACGTCGAAATTAAAAGAACTTAATTACTATCTAAATTGATACAATTAAACCCCTTATTATCTCACCGTATAATATGGGTGTACATTTTGTTGTTACTCAAGCAACTACTTGCTCCCCCTAAAAATTACTCTCCGGGTTACGGCTCAGACAACTTATCTAACTAAAAAACTGTTTGGCGAACTCTTTTTGAAGCTTTAAGTTTGATAAAGGAAGCTATTCGTCAATCATCTCCAGTTTTCCTGGATTCCGTATATGGTGGTTTCTCTATTCCAGAAAATAGGAATGAATAGAACATAATTCCAACATATCGAATTAAAGAAATTATTCAGGTACGAAAAAATGAATTAAATTGATATAATCATGTTGTTAGCCTAAAAATTTAGACCGGTCTAAAATAATACTGAGACTAAAATTATGCCAACAAAAAATGTCAAAGCCAGAGTCGACGGCATTGCCGTCCTTGATACCCAAAGGAATTTTGAGTATCTGGACCAATCTTTTGCCGATCTCTATGGCTATCAGTCCTCTTCCGACCTGATCGGGAAGTCCTGGGAAAAGACCTTTACACTGCCTCAGGTGAAAAGATTTGAAGAAGAACTACTACCAGCCCTGGAGGAACGACAGAAATGGACCGGGGTTATCTCAGGCCTTAAACGGAACGGGGAACAATTTGCCCAGAAAATCTCAGTATTCTATTTGGAAAACGGAAAACTCGTCTTTCTGGTCCAAAATATCGTGCCCAAAGGAAGATCCGTATTCAAGCTGGGCAGGCCCGAGTACAACTGGCCAGAAGCAATCGAATCTACTCCGGACATAGTGGCAATAATCTCACCTGACTACGAAATCGAGCAAATCAACTCCGCCGGCGCAGAAAAGCTGGGTATGCCAGCCGGGGAGATCGAAGGTGAAAAATGCTACGAAGTAGTTCATAGACTCGGGTCACCGATCCAGGGTTGTCCCTGCAAACAGGCGGTGGAGTCCAGCGAAGCTGGAATAGGCGAGGTCGCAGAAGACGGAACGAATTATGTCGTTACTGCCTTTCCTCTTGTGGATGAAAAGGAGGAATTAACTGCTTTTCTCCATACAGTAACCGGGGTAAGTAATAATTCATCCAGCGAACTCAAAGCGTGCGAGTTCTTCGTCCGTGAACTAGCTAAATTAAAAAACAAAGACGAGATCCTCTCCTTTCTTTTGCACTCCACCCAGGAAGTTCTGGGACCCGTAAAAACAACTCTATATGAGCAAACGAACCCGGAAGGGCTCAAATGCGCGCTACAATACGGGTATAGAAGAAAAATTGTCGGTGAGAAGCTCTACGAGTCCGGCACAGGAGCCAGAATCGAATCGTTGAAACAGAATAGAAGTTTTTATCTTCCGGACGTCACTGCCAGTGAAAACTTCATCAGATACGATCCGGAAGTAAAGTGTGAATTTGTGGCACCGATCTCTTCCTCTGACCGTAGATTCGGCGTCCTGGACATTCGAAAATTGAAGCCTGACTCCATAGCTCCGTCCGAGAGAAACCTTATCGAGATTATGGCTTCCCAGGTCGGGAAAGTACTGGAAGATCTGTCTCGAAGTCAATCCGACTAACTGCGAGCTTCGGACAGTCTACTCGGAAAACAGGTCCGTCGACAGGTACCGCTCTCCCGTATCGGGCAGAATTACAACGATTCTCTTTCCTTCACTTTTCGGTCGGTTTGCTACCTGAACGGCCGCTCTGACAGCCGCCCCCGATGAGATTCCAGCCAGAATCCCCTCTTGCCGGGCCAGTCTTCTTGTCATCTCTTTTGCCTCGTCACTATCAACCTGGACTACCTCGTCGATAATCTCCCGGTTCAGTATCTCGGGCACGAACCCAGCTCCGATACCCTGGATTTTGTGTGAACCCGCTTCGCCACCGGACAGTACCGGTGATTCCTCCGGCTCAACCGCTACCGATTTGAGCTCCGGGTTCTTCTCTTTCAGCTTCTCGGATACGCCGGTAATAGTACCTCCTGTCCCAACACCCGCAACGAAAATATCTACTCGACCGTCCGTATCTTCCCAAATTTCCTCGGCGGTGGTCTTTCTATGTACGTCCGGATTTGCCGGATTCTCGAATTGTTGGGGCATGAAGTAGTTGGAGTCCGAGTTTACTAATTCTTTCGCTTTTTCAATCGCGCCATTCATTCCGTCATCTCCCGGGGTCAGTTTGAGTTCAACCCCAAATGCCTCTAGCAGGTCTCGTCGCTCCTGACTCATGGTATCGGGCATGGTCAAGATAAGCTTGTATCCCTTAGCTGCACAAACGAAGGCGAGCGCCACTCCGGTGTTGCCACTTGTAGGCTCGACGATAACCGTATCTTCGTCGATTTCGCCAGCTTTTTCTGCTTCGTTAATCATGTTTACGCCGATTCTATCCTTGATACTACTGCAGGGGTTAGCAGATTCCAGTTTCGCCACTACTTCCCCTCTCGCTCCCTCAGTTACTCTATTTAACTTGACCAGCGGGCTACCGATTAATTCCGTTACGTCATTCGCTATTGCGCTCACCTTTATCACTCCCTATTTATCTCACTCAGAAACTTTGTTAAATTTCTTTTTCAACTTTTCCAGAAAAGAATTCACTCCCGAGGTCCGGTCCCCGGCCTCTTCTTTTTCCATTCTCCCGTTTCTTACGAAAATACTCTCCGCTACGTCCCTTTCCATCGCAAGGCTCGTTTCCTCCAGTCCGACCACGAAAGCCGGAAACTTCTGCTCCACCGTAACTTTTACGCCGGGAAGGACTCCCAGAGAGGAGAGTCTGTTAAGTCTTCCTTCCTCGGTTAATGTCAGGTAGGCTACTTTTACGGTCTCTCCGGGTTCAACGTCATTGAGCGGAGTTATAGCTTGTTCCACAGTTTGTTGAGAACTTGAACAGCACTTCCCCGAAGGAATTGGTTTACCGTGGGGACACTCTACTGGATGGCCAAGTAATGTACAGATTTTCTCCTCCACCTCAGCCGAGATCGCGTGCTCGAACTGGCAGGCAGGCCCCTCAATACTGTCCGAATCCATTTCCAAAACATCTTTTAATAACCTTTCGGCAAGCCGATGACGGCGAACGACTTTCCGGGCTTGAACTTCTCCTCTATCGGTCAACTCCACCTCACCGCCCGGATTGCTGCCGAGTAATCCCCGGTTTCTCAGCTGGTTCATTATTCCGTTTAAGTTTTCCCCGGGGCGATTGAGATAGTCCTTAATTCCCTTTCGATCCATGGTTCTTCCGTCCTCACTGGCCAACCAGAGTATCTCCAGCACTTCCTCGCGTAATTCTAAATCTTTATCATTCATTCTATATTAATTACCCTCCGATAGTTCGAGCAAATTTAAATCCGGCATGAATTCCGTCCCGCAGTATGGACATTTCTTCTTCCCGCAGTGCTTCGCCAGGGGGCAACCATTGCACGCCTCACGCGAGAGTTCTACCTCGAACTGACTCCCGCAGGTCGGGCACTGTACCTGGTTATTTTTTGACATCGCTACATAACCTCCAGACTTCTGAGGGTAAAATTAAGCAATGCTCCGACGGAGATCGAATAAGGGATTATGAAGCCAACGATCGCAAACGCCGTCTTAACACCGCGCTCTTTTATTATCATCAGATAGTTCGCAACGCAGGGGACGAATAGCGTAATTACCACCGAACTTACAGTGATCTGTAGCGGCGTCAGTCGGGCCTGTCGCGCCATTTCAAATAAACCTGCCGTGCCGTAATCTCTCCTGACAAAACCAAGAATAAACGCCACTGCGGCATCACCCGGTAGATCCAACAGACCCGAAACCAGCGGTTTTAAACCATTTATCATGAAATCGAGCACACCCGTCTTATCCGCAAGAAAGACGACAAACGTTCCAACCAGAAAGAAAGGCAGAACTTCCTTCAGAAACCATTTAACTCTCGTAAACGTCTTCCTGACGACGTTTAACGGCCGAGGCAGGCGGATCGGCGGAATTTCCATTATGAACTCCGAAGACCTGCCGGAAAATAGTTTCGAACTCAACCAGCCTACTATTAGAAGCTGAAGTGCGACAACGCCTCCCCAGATAAACAGGCCAAGCTGAGATGCGTAAGCAAATAGTCCGAGGATAACCCCCAACTGGGCCGAGCATGGCACACCTAGCGCTAATAATAGAGTTGCTATCTTCCGCTCTTTCTTTGTCTCAAGCGTCCTCGTGGTCACGGTGGCCATCGTGTCGCAGCCCAGTCCCAGGACCATGGGTAGGACGGCTTTTCCGTTCAGACCAATTTTACGGAACAGCCGATCCACCATGACGGAGAGACGAGGGATATAACCCGAATCCTCCAGTATCGAAAAAGCCAGGAAGAACGTAAGTACGACCGGCAAAACCAGAGCCAGTGCCCAGGCGAGGCCCATCGTGATTAGCCCGTAAGGGCCAACCAGCATATCTTCCAGGAAAGGCACGTCGATGATAGAACTGGTAAAAGTTCTGACAGCCGGGTTAATCACATTCCCGAATACATGTATCTCGAGAAAATCTACGATTACCTGGGCCCCCAACACGCCGACAAATTGATAGACTCCATAAAGGACAAGCAGAAATATCGGGAGACCGGTTAGTGGACGCATCGTCAATTTGGAGAGCGTCTCCGAGAGTATTTTTCCCTCACCGGATTCTGCTTTGACCCTCTGAGCTATCCCCTGAACTAAGCTTTTCCGTTTACGAGTAATCTGGAAAGAGACCGGTCCGGGGGATTTTTCTTTGAGTTCTTCTTCCCGTCGTGTCAGCTCATCCAGCCGGTCCTGGTTTAGCCTTTCACTTAATAGGTCCATTAGCGAGTCATCGCCGGACAGAACCATTAACCTCAAAAGCTTCCCAGGGAGGTCAAGGTCCTTAAGTGACCCGGAAATGTCTTTCAGTGCACCAGTAATCGGTTCGCCGTAGTCAACTTCCAGGCAAGGAACCTCTGCGGAGAAAACTAACTTTTCGAGCTCGTCGAAACCTTCACCCGACGGAGCGACGGTTTTTACCACAGGCGTGCCAAGTTCTTCCGCTAACTTTTTCTCGTCAAGTTCTATACCCTTTCTATCGGCCTCGTCAGCCATATTCAGGGCGATAATCGTTCGGAAGTTCGCTTCCGCCAGTTGAGTAGTCAGCATCAGCGACCTCTGTACGTTTTTTGCGTCCGCAACCTGAATTACCAGGTCCGGCTTTTCCCGGAATAGTAGATCACGAGTAATTCGTTCGTCCTCCGAAACAGGTATAAGACTATTTACGCCAGGAGTATCAATTAATTCTACGGTTTTTCCATCTATTTCGGTCTTCCCTCGGGATACTTCCACAGTCGTCCCTGGATAATTTGAGACGTCAGTATAGGTATCCGTTAGCCTACCAAAAAAGACACTTTTTCCCACGTTTGTGTTTCCAACGAGGGCTATCTTCAAAGGTCTATCTTCTTCCACTTTTTTCCTCCATGTAGACAGGGCTTAGAAATTTGATGAATTTTTAAAAAAGGACAAACTCAACGAACTTTTTCCTGTTTTCTGGCTAGTTCATCCAGCGTCCGAGACTCCAGGAATTCCTCCATTGATTTTTGTATTCCAACCCAGAGTTCCCTAGTCACACAAACCTCCTTTCTGTCACATATTTTTGGGGAATCCACACAGTCAACTAACGCCAGTGGACCTTCAAGAGTCTGAAGAATATGGAGAATCGTTATTTCTTCCGGAGGCTTCGTCAATTCGTATCCTCCCCCGGCTCCCCGAACGCTCCTGAGAAAACCCTCCGTCTTGAGGTGAGGGACGATTTGTTCCAGGTATTTGTCCGATATCTCCTGGTTTTCGGATATTTCGCGCAGTGAAACCGGCCCGTCGCCGTAGCTAAGAGCAAGTTCGACCATAGCCCGCAGCCCGTATCTGCTTTTTGTAGATATCTGCATAATTCTTATAAATCCTATCAGAGTACTAGGTTTTATTCAACTCAACTTTTATGTTTTCCAACACCGAATCACACTAACTCATTCTTTACACCAGTTTTATTAAAAGATTTAATTTGAGATCAATGATTTCACTTGATCACAAAACCACTGACGCTTAATTGGCAACTTATCTAACCTTTTAAGCTTGGACGTAGACTAGATCCCGGCAGCCAGATAAGCGTCAGTAGGCATTTAAGAAATTAAACGTAATTCGTGAAACCAAGCATAGTGTAGCATTTTATGTGTAAAAATCGCTTTGGAAACCGTTCGATAAAACCAGGGATCAATTTCCCCAGCGGGGAAATTGC
>CAZYPS010000071.1:0-9153 GCA_964649445.1 uncultured Thermotogae bacterium
TACCCGTCCGGGCAATTTCCTCTATTCCAAACTCCTCAAGTAAATCCTCCAGGGCCTCTACCTTGTCAGCATTTCCGGTCGCTTCCACGACTACATAATCCTTACCAACATCAGCTACCCTCGCCCTGAATATATCGGCTAGCTCAATAATTTCGCTGCGGTTCTCAGTACTCGCATGGACTTTAATAAGAGATAGCTCCCTTTCGACATGAGAAGTATCCGAGAGATCTTTGACGGAAATTACGTCAACCTGCTTATTGAGCTGTTTCACAACCTGGTCCAACGTATCCCTGTCGCCTTTTACGATTATCGACATTCTTGAATATTTAGGGTCGGTAGTTTCACCTACCGCAAGGCTATCTATATTGAACCCTCTTCGGGCAAATAAACCTGACAGGCGTGAAAGTACGCCGCTCTTGTTTTTGACTAGTGCCGTCAACGGATGAAGTTTTTCTACTTTTGGTTTAGGCATCGTCTTCCCCCAAAATAAAGTCTTCATTTGCCGCCCCAGCCGGCACCATCGGAAAAACGTTCTCTTCCTCGGCAACGAAACATTCCACAACCGACGGACCCTTATCGTAATTGAGTGCTTCCTGCAGTCCCGAGCGAAGACCGGACTTTTCGGCCACTGTTATTCCCTTTCCACCGTAAGCTTCTGTGACTTTCGCAAGAGAAGGAGTCCCTTCGTCAATCAGAGTTTCCACCAATCTGTTATCAAAGAAGAGTTCCTGCCACTGTCGAACCATACCAAGCGAGCCATTTCTCAGAATTACCACCGTAACTGGAAGCTGTTCTCGCATAGCGGTAGTTAGTTCTTGGATATTCATCTGGAAGGAACCGTCACCCGTAATCGCTACGACGGGACGGTTCGGAGCAGCCACCTGGGCACCAATCGCGGCAGGAAAACCAAACCCCATTGTTCCTAGCCCACCACTGGTTATAAGCTGATTGGGGTACGTGAATTCGTAATGTTGGGCCGCCCACATCTGATGCTGTCCTACTCCAGTGGTAACTATAGTTTCGTCATTATCCGTCATCTCGCTCAAAGATCTGACAACTTCCTGTGGTCTTAGCACTGAGTCGTCTTTATTCGGTTCCACCTTGTATTTATCGAACCAGCTTTTTATATCGCTCCACCATTCCTTTTTGACATACCTTTTTCCTTCAATCTCGTCGTAAAGATAGGACAGAGCTTCTTTAGCATCGCCGACCACTGGATAATCCGGCTGAACAATCTTGCCCATCTCGGCGGGATCAATATCTACGTGAGCAATATCCGCGTTGGGTGCAAAATCCTCGACACTTCCGGTTATTCTATCGTCCAACCTGGTGCCAATAGCGAGCAAAAAATCGGATTTCGCAATGGCTTTGTTCGCCGGACCGGAACCGTGCATTCCAACCATCCCGATAAAATGGGGGTTACGAGAGTTAACGCAACCCAATCCCATCAAAGAACTTGCCACGGGGAGTTTCAGTTCCTCTACCACGTTCATGAGATCAGACTTCGCGCCGGCCTGAGCTATCCCCCCACCTATTAAGACCACCGGTCTCTCCGCCGATAAGAGCCCATCCGCTAAATCTTCGACATCTCCACTGTCAATACTGGTATCTACTTCGTAGCCCTCGAAACTTTCCTCGCCGGGATTATTTTCCCGCCAGGTAAATTCTTCCATCTGAACGTCCTTGGGTAGATCCACGACAATCGGTCCCGACCTGCCGGACTGAGCTAGATGGAAGCTCTCTCTTATGGTTCCAGGTACATCTTCAGGATTCATAACCAGGTAGTTATGCTTCGTTATCGGATCGCTCATTCCTCTTACATCAACTTCCTGGAAAGAATCCTGGCCGATCAACCCCGTGGCAACTTGACCGGTAAAAGATATTACAGGCGACGAATCCATGTAGGCATTAGCTACACCAGTCATTAGATTTGACGCTCCGGGTCCACTTGTGGCAAATACGACTCCGGGCTTTCCGGTAACTCTCGCGTAAGCGTCCGCCGCGTGTATTGCTCCCTGCTCGTGAGTTGTCGTAATATGCCGAATTTTCTCAGAATTACCCAGTTCGTCGTAAATCGGCATTATCGCCCCGCCAATAATTCCAAACACATCTTCGACTCCCTGCTCTTCCAGCCCCCTGATGACCGCTCTCGCGCCCGTCATCGTCCTGTCTTCCCCAGGGTTAGACCCTTTGCTAGGTTTCTTTTTCGTAGCTGTGCTTAACTCTTTTTGTTCATTTGGTTCGGACATCAAATATCTCCTCCACTTGAATCGCCGGATTCCAGGATTGCTCCTTTATCCGCACCTGAAACCAATCCCGAATACCTTGCCAGAAACTTCCTACCGTAAGTGTTCGTTTTCTTCGCTAGATGTTTCTCTTCGCGCTTCCTCTTCTTTAACTCTTTTTCGGTCACTTTTAGTTCCAACCTTCCTTCAGTAATATTGATTTCTATCCGGTCCCCATCTTGGACACAGGAAAGGGGGCCTCCGGATGCAGCTTCCGGAGCTACGTGACCGATTGCTGCCCCGCGTGTTGCACCGCTAAACCTCCCGTCAGTTATCAAAGCTACCTCTCCCGCCAGGTCTCCCCCACTTATTCTGCTCGTCGGAGTCAACATCTCTCTCATTCCTGGACCACCCTTAGGCCCTTCGTACCTTATAACTATCACATCGCCGGCTTCGATCTTCCCGGCATCAATAGCCTTGACTGACTCTTCTTCCGAATCGAAAACTTTTGCCTTACCTTCGTGACTGAGCATGTTTTCATCCACCGCGGTTCGTTTTACGATTCCACCATATGGAGCCAAATTTCCACTTAACACCGCAATAGAACCTTTTTCGTGGACCGGATCAGAATACTCCCGAATGATTTTCCTATCGACTTCATATCCTTTTTCTAGCCTGTCGTGCACCGTCCCTCCCTCAACAACAGGAACTTCCTCCACCAATTCACTTTCCAACGTCTTCATGACCCCCGGCACCCCGCCCGCTTCGTGCAGGTCACCAACTCTATGAGGGCCTGCCGGACTCATCTCAACCAGGTGAGGGACCTTCTGACCAACCTTCTCAACGTCGGCCAAGTCGAAATCTACACCGGCCTCGTTTGCAAGAGCTAACAGGTGAAGAACCATATTCGTGGAGCCACCAAGAGACATACCAACTCTCAACCCGTTCCGCAGACTTTTGACGCCGAGCAATTCGGTCATGCTTCTACCGTCTTCAACTAGCTCGACCACTTTCTCCCCGCTCTTTCGCGCAATATCATTTCTCTGAGCGGACTTTGCCGGTGCGGTACCGGCAAACGGAAGGCTCAACCCCATGGCCTCAGCTATCGCACCCATGGTATTTGCGGTAAACATCCCCGCACACGAACCCGCCCCGGGACAGGCACCTTTTTCGATTTCGAGAAGTTCATCCTCGTCCATTTCTCCCTCTTTTACCTTGGGAACTGCTTCAAAGACTGTAGATAAGTCCATAGATTCGCCCTTAACACAACCGGATTCCATGGGCCCGCCGGTGACAACTACCGTAGGCAGGTCCAGTCTGGCTGCCCCCATTAACATTCCCGGCAGTATTTTGTCACACGAGGCGAGCAGCACCAGACCGTCAAACTGATGGGCGAAACCCTGCAGTTCCACCGAATCGGCAATCACCTCACGGGACGGGAGGGAGGCAAACATCCCTTCGTGGCCCATTGCTATTCCATCGTCAACAGCTATGGTATTGAACTCCACGGGAGTTCCCCCGCCCTCGGTTATTCCACGTTTGACCTCCTCACCAAGATCGTCAAGGTGAACGTGACCGGGAACGAATTCGTTGTAGGAATTTGCAACCCCGATTATTGGTTTACCTATATCACTACTGTCAAGTCCGGCTGCCCTCATCAAAGATCTGTGAGGCGCCCTTTCCGGACCTTTTTTTATCTTATCACTACGCACTTTGCTCTCCTCTATCGCTAACCTGATTTCCTTTTGGAGGAAATCCGTTCGAGTCGAGTTTTACGTATTTTACGTAATCACAGCCGGAATCAGAGCAAACCAACCTCTCGAGAGCAGGAGAAGGATACGATGCAGCAACCCCCTTAGTTGTAGCAGTCATTTCATCTCCACACCTTGGACAGCAATGGTTTTTAGAGACAGCAGTTTGACCGGATTCACCAGCGGTTTTACGCTCTTGTTTTACTTCTTGGTTCATTATAGATACCTCCCGATATCCAGTTTTGAACTAGACAAAACTCAAACCAGGAAAATTTATTTTATATGAATCTACAGAAAGGTTTTTGCTACAGAAGTAATTGCCCCTAAAGGGGCAGAATAACTACGAGAGCAATTAAAAGGGAAATGGAGATGCCATTTAGATAAGAAGTAACGGCAACAAAGGAGCCACTTTCCGCGTCGGTGCACGAAAAATAGTTAAATGAAGAATACGCTCTTGGCTCCATAATTTCACCTTGATTTTAAACCATAATATCCTATATCCGTGATATTGTCAAGGGCTATTTGAAAATAGTACAAAATTATAAAGGATATGCTGGGAAATTAGTGATAACAAAAAGCTATGAAGATTTTCCGCGGGGGTAAGACCCAAGTACCTGAACCCTGGGTACGTGCTCATTCAGCTCTGTAAGGGCGGCCTTTACCAGATCGTCTTTTCGGTGCCCTTCTAATTCCAGGTCAAAGTGGTATTCCCACTTACCGGTTTCAGTGGGCCTCGATTGGATCATGGTGAGGTTTATATCCTTCTCGGCAAACGGAGCCAAACATTGGTACAAGGATCCGGCCCCGTCACCAAGTTCAAACGTTACCGTCGTTTTGTAGGACTGTCCAGCCATTATCTCGGATTCGGGCTCCCGGTCCACCAGTAGAAATCTGGTATGGTTATTAGTTGCTGTCTGAATGTCCTCCTGCAGGACTTTTAACCCGTATTTTTCGCCCGCAAACTTACTGGCAACTGCAGCTATCCCCGGATTATTTTTCACTTTAACCATCTTTGCGGATCCAGCCGTATCGTAAGTTGCTCGGGTCTTGACTTCTAACCGGGAAAGAAACTCTCTACACTGTTTCAAAGCCTGTGGGTGGGAATATACAGTCTCCAACTCCGACTCCTCCGATTCTTCAATCCCAAGCAGCGAATGTCGAACCCGGAGATAAACTTCTCCATTAACGTGAACGTCCCCTTTAGATATTAGTTTATAGGACCTGTCGACGTAGCCTCCTATAGAATTTTCCACGGGAATTATTCCCATGGAAGCTTTACCCGTCTCGACCTCTTCGACTACATCATCCAGGGCCTCACAGGGTAGGCCCTCCGCTCGAACTTCCCGGTTGTCGAAGTATTTGTGAAGAGCCTGTTCGCTGTAAGCTCCCGGTTCGCCTTGGAATGCTACTCTCTCGACAGTTTCGCTCAATTCCATCCTCTCTCAAAAATTAATCTACCCCGCCCGCTCGGCGAGGTAGATTTCGGATCGAAACAATAATTCTAAACCAGAGTTGATAAATATTAACCAATAGCTGTCATATCATTAGATAAGGCCAGCTACCTAAAACCGAACTAAGTATTCATCCAACCCCAGACCTCACCTTCTTTCTCAGCCATCCATCGATCATGGTCCGTGAGATAGTAAAACACGTTTTGCAGGGTTTCGTAGTGCTTGTCCTCTTCCTTCATGAGAGCAGTAAAGAACTCTTCTTCGTCCTGGTCATCGGTCTCTTTAGCCATATCTCTGTAAAGCTTGGCAAGTTTGGTCTCCAGTTCCAGAGCGTGATCGTAGACGCTGGACTTTTCTTCCTTCCAGCCCTCTTTCTCGCTCTCTGAAAACTCCTCGAATACTTCCCTGGTCGTTTTCTCCAGGTCGACCTTATCGAGATTTACGTCCTCGACCGGTTTGCCTTCGGCGATCTCCTTTATAACCCTGATGTGATCCTGTTCCCGATCTGCCAGTTTTTCCAGCACGGATACTACAAAATCGTTGTCAGCATTTTCAGCATGCTCCGTATAGTAATCGTAACCTTCCTGTTCGAACTTTATAGCCATATCAAAAGAGTCAGAACTTATAGGCATTATTTACCTCCAATTTATTCTGAATTCGACCCCCGAGACCTTCTACAGTACAAATTTATTTAACCGAGTTAACTCTCACTATCGCTCTATAGGAAAGTATATGACAGAATCCGCTATAAGCAAGGTAACCTGTAAGTTAAGAACTAAAACGAAAACTTTGTCCAGTTTTTGCGTGTATGGGTTGACAGGTTGCGACGTGCTCGTTATTATTCTGTCAAATGTCATACTTAAATCGCCAGCCAAAAGAATTTTTTGCTTCCCATGTCAAACATCATCGGAGATGCTCTCGCCATCTCCACCATCTAACCTAACCACTTTCTTTAAAAATCCTTTTTTTAAATTAATTTTAGTTTCACAAATCGTTTTTGAGTCGAGAACTCCCAGTCTATTTCCAGGATAAGCTCTTGGTACCTCGGAATCTTTCCGGGGGTTCTTCAGATCCCTTCTGTCGGAATTGGAGGTAAAAATGAACGAAAACTGGATAAATCAATCTAACAATTTATCAATCGTAGCAAGGGTGCTCAGGGAAAACTATAATCTGTGGAATTACCGAGAAATTCTACTTCCAGCTATTGAAAAATCCCGAGACGAGCTAGACAAAGGAACCAAATTCACGGACGGAGAGGAGTTTTACCTGATCAAACCCGACGTAACATCGCAGATACTTGCGAGGCTGTCAGAGGGAAAGAAGCGCAAGTTGTTCTATATTTCCGAGGTTTTGGACGGAGAGACGTCCGGAGATTGGCAATTCGGTGCCGAGTTTATTGGTGGCGATAAAGGCTGGATGGTCCTCGAAATTATCAGTTCCATAATTACCGGATTGGAATCGTTGGGAGTCGAGGATTTTTTCGTGGATGTCGGTAGCAGGCGGGTCTGGGAATCAGCTACCAGCGACATACCCGATTTACGAGAAGAGGTTTTCGGTGCTCTTTACCACAGGAGCTTCGACCTGATTGACGACCTTAATATAACCAAAGAGAAAAAAGAAGAAATTTGGCGCTTATTTAATTTCAGGGATCAGAGGTGCGACTACGATAGACTCAACAATATTTTGGAAACCATCGACGATGACCGGATCTTCGCGGACTTTGGGACGGTTCGTGGAATGCATTATTACGAGGATCTAACCTTCGAGATTTACTCACCGGAAATCGGAAAACCTCTCGGTTACGGGGGTGAGTACAACTTCCGGAACGGAGATGCCTGTGGCTTCGCCTTTGACCTCGAAGCCCTGCTGGCTGTATTTAACAATCCGGAAGGAAAAGGTAGAGAAAAAGTAGATGGTCCAGCCAAAAAGAAATTAAATCGGGCACGAACCAGGATCGAAAGTGGCGTTCCAGTCGAGGTGGAATCGTGAAAATCGTTCTACCGAGAGGCAGACTTCTCGAAGATGCGGTAAAGTTACTCCGTCAGGTTATTCCCGAGCTGAAAATAGAGAAAAACCGGAATTTGGTCCATTCAAACGGAAATCACGAAGTTTTACTGGCAAAGCCCGCGGACGTTCCGACCTACATAGAAGAAGGGGCCGACGTTGGCGTTACGGGAAAAGACGTAGTAAGAGAGAAATCTCCCGACGTATTTATCCCTCTATCCCTTCCGTTCGGGCACTGCCGAGTAAGTATTGCCCGACAAAAAGACGATCCAGCAGAACCCGGAGAAATGGGAGGTTACAGGGTCGCCACGGAATATCCGTCTATCACAGAACAGTATTTTCGTTCCATCGAAGTGTCCGTAGAAATTATAGTGGTAGATGGTTCGACCGAACTAGCCCCCAGAACCGGGATCGCAGACGCAATAGTTGACGTAGTTCAAACTGGCAACACGCTGGCAGCAAACGGCCTGGTCGAAGTTGAAACCATCCTGAAAAGCTCAGCCCTCCTTCTGGTCAATCGGATTTCCCAGAAAACCAAATTCGACCGGGTAAATGAACTCGTGTTTTCAATAAGAGAAGTGATAAAAAATGGAACTTAAACCATACGTTGCCGACATACTGGCAGAGATAGAATCGAAGGGCCGTAAAGCCGTAGAGAATTACTCTGAGAAATTTGACAACTACCGGGGGGCACTTCGAGTTGAAGACGGTGAATACATAGAATCCAACGACATCCCCGGGGAGGACAAAAAAGCAATCCGAGCCGTGATCAATAGGGTCCGAAGTCACCACAAAACGCAGATACCTGACGACGATATTTACTTTCAATCAGGGTCGATTTATGGAACCGTCTACAGGCCACTGGAACGTGTCGGAATATACGTCCCCGGCGGAAGTCCACTTCCGTCGACCCTGATAATGACTGCTATTCCGGCTTTGCTGGCAGGAGTCGACGAACTGGTAGTAACCAGTCCCCCGAACTCGGACGGTGAACTAGATCCTTACGTCCTCTACGTAGCAGGACTCCTGGAAATAGATGAAATCTACCGGTTGGGCGGGATCCAGGCAATAGGAGCCATGGCCTACGGGGCTGGATTTACCCCGGTCGACAAAATTTATGGTCCTGGAAACAAGTACGTCAACGAAGCGAAAAGACAGGTCTACGGTCAAGTTGGAATAGACGGACTTGCAGGTCCCTCAGAAGTCTGTATCGTAGCCGACAAAGCGGCTGACGAAAGTCAGGTTTTAGCGGATCTCCGGTCCCAGCTAGAACACGGAGAAGACTCCAGGGCGTGGCTGCTGACCACCTCAACTGAACTCGGAAAATACTGTGGGGATTCCGGAGCAGAGCTCGAAATTAAAGAAAACCTCGATGCCTGCATCAGCAGGGCAAACGAGCTTGCCCCCGAACACCTCCAGCTCATGACTGAGGAGCCCGAGAAACTTCTAGATAGCGTACGCAACGCCGGGGCGGTTTATCTCGGGGAATTTACTCCCTCCGCAGCGGCGGACTACTTCCTCGGCGTCAATCACGTTCTCCCGACCGGCGGTGCCGCGAAGTTCGACTCCGTCCTGACCGTCCGGGACTTTATGAAACCAATTAGCGTGGCCCGGACGTCAGAAAAAGAATTTCGGGAGAACTGCGATTCTGGCAAAAGACTGGCAAAACTTGAAGGTATGTCAGACCACCTGAAATCAATGGAGGTGAGAAACGATGAAGCG
>CAZYPS010000072.1:0-8937 GCA_964649445.1 uncultured Thermotogae bacterium
CCGAAAGAGACAGAATCCTTAGCCGAGATTAGTGCGTAAAGTGGTACGAAAATCGCAAGCAAGGACCTTCTGTCGGAGCCGTCTTTAAATAGCCTTCCTCAACAAGCCAATTAAAAAAGGAGCTAAGCTCCCTGTAATGAATTGCTATTGAAGTATTCTTGAGGCCCTCGTCCGTCAGGGTTGATAAGTATTCCCTTAACTCTTTTGTTCTTACCTCCGTGACGAGAGTTTCATCAGAAAATGAATTCAGCAGACGTTTAAAGACGTAGTCGTATAATTCCAGGGTCTTTTTCGCCTGTCCCTCGACCTTCGCCATCAACTTAAAGCCTTCAACCGCTTCCGAGAGCGTAATTTCTCCTACAAGTGATCGTGAATTTTGGGGGAATTTTGCTCGGATGAGTTCGAAAAGTGAGAATTTCTCTGTCCGTAAGTGTGCGCCTGATTGTCCCGTTTCATGTAAAAATTGGGAAGCAGAGATTAGTTAAAAGATGTTTGTCACTTCCCTGTGGTCGGTGCGCATCTGTGGGTGGTGGAGGCGACCGGATTCGAACCGGTAACCTCCTGAGTGCAAATCAGGCGCTCTTCCGTTAGAGCTACGCCCCCATGGATAATCCCCTATGATAGAGGTTTTAGGACTTAAGAAAGTTCTAACAACCAAATCATCCCCATGATCTCTAATCAGCCAAGTGCCACGGTTTTCCTCAAATACCCGTGAACCGATGTAAATACTATTCCGTAATCAATAAGTTTTCAATCCTTGAGAATTGCCTCATAAAAAAATCGAGTCGAAGAAGATTTTAAAGTATAGTTCTCCTTGGGGCCAATTTAGCCTCCAGGGAGGACAAAGTGAGGCTAACTTTGAAGCAAAAACAGACAGTAACGAAAAAACTGAGAAAGAAGTATAAACGAGCCACAAAAACCCAAATAGGTGAAATCATCGATTGGTTAGTGGAGGTAGCTGGCTACAACCGTAAATACGCGGCGAAACTACTTAGAAACGGACATAAGAAGAAGACAAAACAGACTAAACCAAAATCCAAGTCCGGTAGACCTCCGATATACGACGAGGAAGTCTTCCTGGCACTTCGCAGAATTTGGTTCAAGGAAGGCTGCATTTGTGGAAAGAGGCTGGCCCATTCTTGAAGGAGCTAGTTCCGATACTGAAAAGGTTCGGCGAAATTGACGTTACAGACGAAGTAGAAGAGAAGATGGCAAACTTCTCGCCGGCGACGGTAGACAGGCTGCTAAAACCGGTCAAAGATGCGCTAAACTTCCCCGGAAGTTCATCGACCAAGCCCAGTACCTTGCTGAAAGGCAAAATACTGATAAAGACCTTCTCCGAGTGGGACGATACCAAACCGGGACACTTGGAGATAGAACTGGTCGCCCACTGTGGCGGTGATCTCTCAGGAGAGTTCGCTTACACCTTACGTAACAGACGTGGCCACAGGTTGGACCGAGACCAAGGCGGTAAAGAACAAGGCCCAGGTTTGAGTATTTAACACCTTAGAGAAGATAACTGACCGTTTACCCTTCAGGATAAAGGGAATCGATTCGGTCAACGGAACGGCTTCGAGGTAACGATGGCTCATCCCAAGAAGACCAAGGCGATCGGGAGGCTAAAATCAAGACCAACAAGATAGATAGTCATATGCTGGCACACATGAAGCGAGCCGACCTTA
Source organism: uncultured Thermotogae bacterium (assembly GCA_964649445.1). Classification (GTDB taxonomy): domain Bacteria; phylum Bipolaricaulota; class Bipolaricaulia; order M55B111; family M55B111; genus JAGXLP01. The sequence goes on from CAZYPS010000072.1 coordinate 1,683, forward strand.
TCTCAGAGGCGTACTTGGCTCCTTTGGAAATAAGAGAACTTAGGGAACTTCTCAGGCATAGGATATTTCTGGTAAGAGAACGAACCAAGGTCAAGTCAAAGAACCTAACGTCAACGGATGAGGGAAGCCCGCTTTGGTTGCTGGGTCGTTAAGAGCCCGCTATTATGATTGGGAACCCTCATCCCATGTGAACCACAACCGTGTAGCCATAGACACGTTTGGAGGCGTATTAGGAATTTTGACGGTTCTACCTGTAACTTAGTGAACAATCAAGGAGTGATTCCCGGGGGAAACTGCAAAAAGCAATAATTTGAACTTGAAATCAGGAGCCCTTTTAGGAATGCAACCAACCGGTAAATCCCGGGGTTAGTCCTCAGTGCTGAAGTCTACCTATCCTTGAGCGCCCGGACGATCGAGGTTTTCGAGTTCTTCAAAGCCGGAAACAGCGATCCGAAGAATGTCGAAAACACGGCGGCCAGGAAAGGAAATAACATGTTGCGGAGGGTCAGCCTGAGAGTGAGCTGTTCAGAAATCGTTGCTCCCACCGGTCTCCAGGTTATTCCAACCAGATTGACTGTCACCGCAATGAGGGCGCCGGCCCCAACCCCCAGAACGCCTCCCAGAGCCCCGAGCAAGCTGCCCTCGATCAGGAAGTCCGAGAATACTCGCCACCGCGTGGCACCCACCGCTTTGACGGTTCCTACCTCCTTCTGGCGCTCCAGAAAGGACATCGTGAGGACCTCCAGCGTGCTGAAAAAGACCAGCGCAAAAACAGCCACGTAGGTAAAGACGGAGAACGCATCCCAGAACGTGCTAAGCGAGTCGTAGATCGGATTGAGTTCCTTCCAGGTCCTCGTTTCCAGCTGAATATCTCGCTCACGGAAGTCCTGTTCAAGTGAAGCGGCAACTTCATCGGCCTCGTCCACGTTCTGTAGCCTGATCACTACTCTCCCCACCGAGTCCGTCCCGAGCAGTTTTTGCAAGAAGATTAGAGGTAACAGGGCTAGCCGCTCTTCGACCATGGCGTTGCTAAAATTGGCGGTGCCAATTACGTGCCCCACACTTGTCTTGTACCCACCGCCTATGCTCTGAAAGGAAAGGTCAACTGAATCGCCGGGCCCTACCCCCAGTTCACTAGCAAGTGCCTCGCCAAGCACTATCCCATCCTCTCGTTCGGGATCGAGTTTTTCTCCCTCCGACAAGACACATCCGTAGTCCTGGATGCAGTTATCGGGGTCGATGCCTCGGGCTTGCAGGGTCGTGTCGCTTCCGGAACCGATCAAGCCGCCGAACTCCAGCCTGGTGGCTACGGCCTCCACGCCGGATTGATCTTGGATGATGGAAACGACTTCCTCTGTTAGGTCGGGATCCATTAGGTTATCAGGATTCCCCGATTCACCCCGAAAGGTACCGGTCTTGGCTACCTGAATTCCCCCTGAGTCGCTCGCCAGGGAGTTTTTGGTTGAGGTGATGGCTTCGTCGGTGAAAGCCAAGGTGGCCAGGAGAACCGCCACGCCAATTGTGACGATTAACAGGCTAAACGCCGTCCGGCGCCTGTTCCGGAAAACGTTCCGAAAAGGCACCTTCAACCGCTGGATTAGACCGGACAGTTCTAAGTTCATAATCCCTCCTACTCCTCGACCCTGAGTGAGCCTACGATGTCCGTATTGGCCATTCTGTAAGCAGGGTAGAATGAGGAAATAACGGTAGCCCCCAGGGCGATCAACACGGGAGGCCAGGCATTGGCCAGAGACATCTTTACGGTCAGCACTACGGGCTCGATCGATCCCGGCGGGGTCCAGTTTATCCCAGCCAAGTTGAAGGCAAGGGCCAGTCCCGCCCCGAGCAGCAACCCAATCACGGCTCCGAGAGAGCCAAGCACGATGCTCTCAACCACAAATATACGAAATACTTCGCCCCGGCGTGTCCCAAGTGCCCGAATTGTCCCCACCTCTCGGGATCTCTCAAGGAAGGACAGTGTCAGCACCTCGAGTATGATAAAGAAAACGAGCAGCGAGACGACCAGGACGAGGAACCCGAAGATGAGCGTGAAAAAGCTTGTCAGCATCTCGTAAAAACTGGAAAGTTCTTGCCATGTTTTAACCGATAGAGCCCCGGACGCGCGATCGAGGTATTCCTGAAAGCTGGTAGCAACTGAATCCGTTCTCTCCCGGTCCTCGAGCGCGACCGCTACTCTCCCCGCCGCCTCGATTCCGACCAATTCCTGGGCATAAGAAAAAGGCAGGTATATCTGTCGGGACCCCACTTCCTCGCTCTGGGCCTTGAATACTCCAAGCAGTTCAACCTGCCCTGTGCCTCTGCCTTCGCCGGTACGAACAAATAATGTGACCTGATCACCGAGCTCCAGCCCAGTATCTCTCACTAAAGCTTCACCAGCCAGAAAACCCTGTTTTCGACCGGGATCCAATCCGGTACCTGTTATCAGGTTTTCGTCGTAACTAATGACGTCGCTGTCAGGCTCTATACCCGAAATGTTGACCGGCAGGGACGACGAGCCGTCATTCAGCAAGCCGGAAAAGGTTAAAAGTTTGGTAGAGTCCACGACCTCGGAGCTGGCTTCCAGTTGCTGAGAGATCGAGTCAAGTTCCGAGGGTAAGATCAGTGAATCGAGGTCACCGTCGGAGTTGAAGGCACCCTCTCTGGCTATCTGAAAGTTTCCGTACCGCTTCAATAAGTTCTCTTGAATGATATCCACCGAGGAATAAACAAATCCGAGCACGACGAAGGACAGAGCCGTCCCTAAACCGATTATAGCCAGGGATAGAGCAGTTCTTCGTAAGTTCCGGGTAAGGTTTCTGAAAGGAATGAGGAACCACATGCTTATTTTAACTCCCGTCTAGGCCGGTTACTTCCTCGAGTTTTCCGTCCAGAATCTCGATCTGCCTCCCGGCGTAGTCCACGACGAGAGGGTTGTGGGTAACCACGACGTAAGCAACGCAGAACTCCTCGTTTAATTCTTTCATCAGCTCCATAACCTGTTCGCCCGTCTCGGAATCGAGGTTGGCAGTAGGTTCGTCGGCCAGAACTAACTCGGGGTCCCCGACGAGCGCCCTGGCAATTGCGATCCGCTGGCGCTGGCCTCCGGAAAGGTCGCTCGGCCTGCGTTTTTCCATGCCCTCCAGTCCCACTGCTTCCAGAAGGCTTTTAACTTCCTCTTCCCTTTTCTGACCGTCCGTTCCTTTAAGCAGTAGGGGGTATTCGACGTTTTCGAAGGCTGAAAGCACCGGGATCAGGTTAAAACTCTGGAAGATGAGCCCGACCCGTTCCTTTCGGATGCGGGCGAGTTCCCGTTCCGATAGGTCGCTGGTCGGCTCGCCGTCCAGGTAAACTTCACCGCTGGTTGGTTTGTCTATGAAGCCGATGAGGTTTAACAGAGTAGATTTACCGCTACCGGATGGACCGCTGACGACGACAAAATCGCCCTTTTGAACGGAGAATTCAGCTTCATCTACCGCGGAGATTTGCTCATGGCCCATAGTATAAACCCTGGTGAGTTGTTCGGTCTTCACCAAATAATCTCCGGCGTTTTCACAGGGTTCGGAACCTTTTCTACTCATTGCTACCTCCTTTCAATTAAGGTTTGTTATTAAAAAACAGCAATTTACTCAAACCCTGAAGGTTATTATATTCGATTTTCTAACTCTGCCATTCCGTCTATGGATCTTAGATGTCTTTTTCTATCTTTTCCGCTATGAACCCCGCGGTTACTTCAAAATTCGTAATCCTCGCCTAAAATATCGGTGCGGTATACATAGAACGGATTTTCTCCGCCAAGCCGGCGGAAGGCTATAAAAGTCCCGTCTTTTTGGAGAAAAACTTTCTGTATTCCGGAATTCTGGTCAGTTAAAACGTGTCTTCGAACTTCCAGGACGCTTCCGTCGACATCAAGATTTTTCCGTTCGACTTTTACCTGACGAAGATCAACCAGGAGCTCATCTTCGTCCCCGCTCTGTGGCCCCGTACCCCCGGTCCTAATTTCGGTTAATTCTCCCAATCCGTCTTCAATTGCCAGGATAAGGGCGGTTAAAGATCCTGTACCTGCCGTACCCTGAAAGTAACCGCGGTTGTCTCCCAATTGAGCCTCCTTCTTTTCGTCGCTTAATTTCGCTTTGACCGTACCCTCAATCACTTCAGCCCGAATTTCTGCACTCCCGATACCCAGCGGTCCGTCGTAATCAAGCTTGAGTTGCACCGGGTTTAGGTCGGAGGAAACAGTAATCTCCTGGTCAAATTTTATTTTCGGCTGTATAAACGGAATGGGGATTGGAGGAGTGACCACACCTTCGGTGAGAAGTTTTATCTTTCCGGAATCCTGTTTTATCAGCTGGTAACTTTCGCTTCCCAGGTCCTTGCCATCACTGACGTAGGAGAGTTCTCCCGAGGAGAAGACTCCGGAGTTGACGGATTCGAGTTCGTCCAAAGTGCTATCTACCTTGAGCGGGAAGACCGTAATATAGGGGGCGAAACAAAACAAAAGCAAAATTAAAACGGTCAAGAGTGCTCGGTGCCACTGCTTTCCGGACATGGACCCTCCTTGCTGAATACGATTATTGCTAAAGCCTAAAATTAATTCTAATCTAAATTATATTTTGATTCAAAATCCCTTCACGCCTGTCTTCTTTAAAGGGTTGGGAAAATTTCACGGCGACCGTCTCTGAAATTTTGGTTTGGGTGAGTCCGTCCATGATGATATTGAAGACGGGCCAGCAGAAAAGTATCGGCACCCGCCAGCGGTCCGATCGGCCCAGCTCTATCAATCTTCACCTGAGGTCCATGAGACCATCGTAACCACTTTTAAGCCCGGCCGAAAGCCCGGACAACAAAGGACTTGCCCCGCCGATCAGAGATAAAAAACGTGTTCGGAAAAGACCAGACCGATTTATCGGAGACTTCTAAAGGATCCCAGAAGACGTAAGCCCAATCGAGTAAATCAGCGCGAACCCCAGAGTGATAATTTTCTGAGAAATCGGGCGAGTATTGTTGAAGGCCGGATCTTATATCTCCCCCCTTCTTAATCAAAAAACCTGCTCTAAAGTGGTTTTCGGAGTTTGAAAGGCTACGCCTTCAGGTTCACCAAAATTAGTCGAGGAAGCCCCAGGGCACCCCCTGGGGAGGAATCGGCTGGTTTTTGACTGATTGTATAAAAGGGCTCCCCTCGTGGTAAAATAAACTTAAATCCACTAACAGGAGGGAAGCCCTATGAATAGTCAGGTCGCAGGGTTGGATCTACTTAAGAACCAATCCTATATTACCGTAATGGACGGTGACGGTCAAATACTTGACGAGGCAAATTTAAAGAGTGAAGCGAACTCGATTTTGTCCTACTTGAGCAAGTTCGAGGACCCGGAGGTAGTCATTGAAGCAACCAGGAACTGGTACTGGCTCTACGAGGCACTGCAAAGAAAGGGCTATGATGTAACCATGGCCCATCCCAAAAAGACCAAGGCGATCGGTGAGGCCAGGATAAAAACGGATAAGATAGATAGCCATACTTTAGCCCACCTGAAGCGGGCTGATTTGATACCGGAATCATACCTGGCCCCGCTTGAGACAAGGGAGCTTAGGGAACTATTAAGGCACCGGATTTTCCTGGTAAGAGAGCGGGCCAAGGTCAAGTCCAAGCTGAGAACCCTGCTCAGCAAGTTAAACCTCAATTGTCCCTACTCCGATGTATTACGCAAAAAGGCAATTGGGTGGTTAAAGGGTAAACAAGAGGAGATGCCCCAAGTTTTTGCCGACAAGCTATCCGACCTCCTCGGGCTGGGAGGTGGGCTGTCCGAGATAATTGCAGCGACCGAGGCCCGGATAGATAAACAAGCGGAGTACGACAGGATGGTTAAGCTACTAGAGACAATACCGGGAGTAGGCCAGTTTTCCGCCATGATGATCAAGGCGGAGATCGGCGACCTCAACAGGTTCCCCGACGGGAATCATCTGGCTTCCTACTGTGGGCTGGTGCCGTCAGTCCACAGTTCGGGAAACTACACCCACAAAGGAAAGATCACCAAGGAGGGTAACAGGTGGTTGCGGTGGATACTGATAGAGGCTGCCGGCAAGGTAAAAAACAAGTCCGACCACTTTAAGGACTTCTACTATCGTATACTGGCCAAGAAGACAAAACAGGTAGCCAGAGTTGCCACCGCAAAAAAGCTGGCGGTAGCAGTTTATTATATGTGGAAGAGGGAAGAACCGTTTAAAGAACCTGGAAAACGATCAACAGGATGAGAGAAGCCCGCCGTCCAGCATGGGACAACCCGAGCCCGCTTGAGTGATTGGGAACTCTCATCCGACGATGGACCATAATCGTGTAGCCGTAGAGCACGAAGGGATGCGTATTAGTACGATTTAACGGTTCTAACCTGTAACCGTTAAAGATCAACCAGGAGTGATTACCGGAAAAACCCCAAAACAAAAGATTTCACAGTTGAAATTGGGAGCCCTTTTAGGGATGCTGGGTGAAAGTTATGAGAGAGTAATTTGGATTAATCTTTAGCCATCACCCAGTGGGTGAAATAATTAAGTTCCTTCAACAGAAGTAACTTTCTTTTGTATTCTATTTTAGAAGATTGTCTTAAACGAAAGGATCGTTCAACTTGGGTTAGAGTCAACTGTTCCCGGTTCATCGGGTTGAGACTTGAATCCCCAGTATCATCACCCCATCCTCGGTCTTCATCCCCATGGTCGCCGGCTCCGTCGTCAGGCACTCGCCTTCTTGTAGTTCGGTTTTTTCGTCGTCGACCGATACCACTGCTTTACCGGAGATAACGTAAAAGGAGACGTAGTTATCCTCCTCACAGGGCGGTATTTCTCCTCCGGCCGGCAGCTCGATTAGTCTTTCGGAAAACTCCTCGGCCTTGTAGAAGACCTCCGCACCCTTCCCCGGAGATAGCTTCTTCAAATTCGTGACTTCCATCTTTTACACCTCTTTTGTTTTAGTTGATTGAGTTGAATTGATAGCTCTAAATATCTGACCAACTGATTCGTCATTCCAGCTCCGGGCTAAAAGAGCCCGTGTTCTCAATTATCTTTTCTATAATCAGACCCATAACCGATACAAGTAGGACGGTCAGGACCAGCCTTGCCGCCATGAAATCCAGCCCGAGAAACTGGATTTCGATCATCTCCTGAGGGATCTTAATGCAGGCCCAGGCGGACAGGAAGACGACGATGTTTAATACACGGGCGCCTTTGTCGTACATCGCCGCCGCCAGCGGGAAGGCGACATAGAGCGGTC
>CAZYPS010000073.1:0-8791 GCA_964649445.1 uncultured Thermotogae bacterium
GAGGAAAGGGCCTATTGCCACGATTGTCAGAGGTTTCTTGCCGATAGGTTTATTGAGGGAACCTGTCCTGAATGCGAAACGGACGGGGCTCACGGGAACCAGTGTGATAGCTGCGGCTCTTTACTTGAGCCGGAAGAGCTGGTTCAGCCAAATTGTGCTATTTGTGGCGGGGATAATATAGAGTTCAAAAGCACGAGGCACTGGTATATAGATTTAGAAAAGCTTCAGCCAAGGCTGGAAGAATACGTCGCCCAAAACTACGATGATTGGCAGGATAATGTGAAAAGGTTCACCGACCAAATGCTAAAAGACGGTTTAGAACCCCGGGCAATTACCAGAGATATAGACTGGGGCATACCTGCGCCATTTGAGGACGCTGAGGAAAAGGTAATTTATGTTTGGGCGGAAGCGGCGCTGGGCTATGTATCGGCAACGAAAGAATATTTTGAAAAAAACGATAGTGATGAAAGCTGGGAAGATTACTGGTTTTCGGATGATGCATTTCAGGTCTATACACTTGCAAAGGATAATATCCCCTTTCACACACTGCTGTTTCCCGGCCAGCTTTTAGCTTCCGGCCAGGGTTATCACCTTCCGGATCAGATAAGTGCCGGAGAATACCTCAATTGGGTGGGAGGAAAGTCCTTCTCCAAAAGCAAAGGTGTCGGGATCTTCGCAGATGACGCCACGGAATTAATGGATCCTGTATTCTGGAGGTTTTACCTAATATTCCAGAGGCCGGAGAAGAAAGATGTCGAGTTCTCCTGGTCCGAGCTGGACAAGGCTATAAACAATATCTTTATAGATAACGTAAGCAATTTTGTAAACCGAGTTACCTCGTTTGCTCATTCCAGGTTCGACGGCAAAATACCGGAAGGTAAAGTAGAAGCTGAGGTAAACGAAAAAATCAGCCGTACGGTTTCCGAGGTAGAGTCGACAATTGAGTCAGGAGGACTTTCCGGATCTTTAAGAGAAATATGTGACCTGGCAAACTTTGGAAACGGCTACTTTCAGGAGAAGAAGCCCTGGGAAACGGAGGATGAAGCAGTAGTACTGTCCAGCTTGAAGGTCGCAAAAGCTATTTCGATTATGCTGGAGCCTTTCGTTCCTTCGTTCTCGAATGAGGTGTACGAGATATTCAACCTGGACCAGCCTGGCTGGGACGAGATAGATAGGACCCCATCAGGGGAACTTGCGAGACCTAAACCTTTACTGGATAAGCAAGATATTGAAGGTATAAGAGAGCAGTATAAGAAAAAGGTCGAGAATAAAAGTACGCAAACGGAGGGAGAGCAGGAAATGAGTAAAGGAAAAATAAGTTTTGAAGACTTTAACTCTTTGGATATGCGAGTTGGCAGGATCGTGAAGGCTGAAGAAATACCAAGTGCCGATCGTCTGTACAAAATTCAGGTAGACGTTGGGGCGGAGGAGCTCCAGACGATCTCGGGATTAAAGAATCATTACGAACTTGCCGATCTTGAAGACAGACAGGTAATAGTTCTCACGAACCTCGAACCGGCTACTATTCACGGTGAGAAGTCCGAGTGCATGCTACTTGCTGCCGAGGGAGAAGAACTAGCCCTGCTCGGTCTCGATAAGCAGCTCGAGCCGGGCGCGGAAGTTGCCTGATTTTACGGTCTAAGAATGGTAGGGTTGAAAACGAGAGGAAACGTAAATTAGAATACTGGAGGAAATAATGTACGCAATTATAGAAACAGGCGGTAAACAATATAGAGTCGAGCCCGAAAAGGAATTAAAGATCGAGAAGCTAAAAGGTAAGGGAGTTGGTGAGACGGTCAAATTCGACAAAGTTCTACTGGTAAACGAGGATGAAGGGGCTGAGGTAGGAAAGCCTTATCTGGAGGACTCTGTCGTAGAAGGGGAGATAGTTGAAAAGGATAAAGAGGAAAAGGTTACCGTATTTACCTATAAGAAAAGGAAAGGACAAAGAAGGAAACTTGGTCATAGACAACCTTATATGAAGGTTAAGATAAATAGCATTTCTTCTTAAACGAGGGGAGATAAAATGGCTCATAAAGTAAGTAGTGGTTCTACTCAGAACGTTCATGATACGGCCGGTAAACGACTGGGCGTAAAAAAGTTCGGGGACGAATGGGTTGAACCCGGAAATATTATAGTTAGACAGCGAGGAACCAAGTTTAAACCGGGAGAAAACGTCGGAATGGGACGAGACCATACGATCTTCGCAAAAGTCTCCGGTCATGTGAAGTTCGAAGGGTCAGGAGATAAGTATATTAGTGTCGTTCCTCCCTCCTAAAAATCACTCCAACTTTTACTTTGTGCCACCGGTGCAAGGGACAGGGTTTGATAGGGTATGTTTGTAGATGAAGCTACTATAACGGTTAAAGCAGGTGACGGTGGCCACGGTATAATAAGCTTTCAAAATCAGCTTGGACAGCGGCACGGGAGGCCAGACGGAGGCAACGGCGGAAAAGGCGGGGATGTATATCTTCGCGCCGACAGGAGCGTAAATACCTTACTCAGATTCGACAAGAAGAACACTTTTCGTGCCGATAGCGGAGAGAAAGGTGGTACTCAGGACAAAACCGGCAAGTCCGCGGAAGACCTTTATATTGAAGTTCCCGTGGGAACTATGATCTTTAATGGAGAAACCGGCGAGAAGCTCGCCGATTTGAACGAAGACGGCCAGGAGTTACTGGTAGCCAGAGGTGGCTCCGGTGGCCGTGGTAACAATGCGTTCTCTTCTTCGAGGAATACTGCCCCCAGAATTCGAGAGTTTGGGGAGAATGGTGAGGAACAGTACCTTCGCCTGGAACTTCGAATGCTCGCCGACGTCGGAATAGTTGGATTCCCAAATGTCGGGAAGTCCAGTCTTATCTCTAAGATATCCGCCCAGAAACCGGAGATAGGGAACTATCACTTTACGACCATGGACCCCCATCCGGGAGTAGTTGCGGTAGACGATTGGAACGAGTTCGTAGCCGTTGATATACCGGGAATAATTGAAGGAGCTCACGAAGGAAAAGGACTGGGCGATAAGTTCCTAAAACACCTGACCAGAACGAGGGTCTTGATCCACATGGTCGATATTTCCGGAGTTGAAGGGAGGGACCCTTTAGAAGACTGGAAAGTGTTCAGGAACGAACTGGGCGAATACGACAGTTCACTAAGAGAAACTCCAGAGATAATTGCCGGAAACAAGATTGATCTTATTGATTCTGATGAAGTCGAGAGGCAGAAAAGGAGATTTGAAAAGGAAGGGTTGGAATTATACCCTGTATCCGCTGCAACCGGAGAGGGCATAGATAAACTGGTTAAACAAACGTACGAAATATTACAGCAGGAGGGGAGCGAAGAAACTGTAGGTGAAGAAGCCAGCGGGGACCATAAGGTTTATCGGTTTCAGGGAGAGAGTGGCTTCCGAGTATTAGAAAAAGAGGATAAATTCGTCGTCGAGGGGCAGGAAATAGAGAAACTGGCACAAAAACTTGATTTTTCGACCGAAGATGCTCCTGATTATTTTCACCGAAGATTGGAAAAACAAGGTGTTATCGGTGAGTTGAAGGAAAAAGGGGCTCGTGATGGTAGCATAATTGAAATCGGAGGCATGGAGTTTGAGCTCGTCCTCTAGAGTTGGCCTATTTGGAGGAACCTTTGATCCTATACACAATGCTCATCTGGAAGTAGCAAGACAATCTCTGGCACAGATGAACCTTAGCAAAGTAATATTGATACCGTCGAAACATCCTCCACACAAATCGGAGGAAGGAATGACCGAGGCAGAGATTCGATACGAAATGGTAAAACTAGCGATAAAGGGAAAAGAGGAACTCGAAGTTTCTCCCGTGGAAATTAACCGAAAGGGTCCTTCTTATACCATCGATACTCTGGAAGAAATGAAGGAGGTTTATGGCAATATTGCCTTTATCGTCGGGGCGGATAACCTTATAAATATAGATACATGGAAAGAACCGGAGAAGTTACTGGAAAGTTGCCCCTTCATAGTTGCCCCCAGAGGGGGTATCTTGAGGGGAGATTTTGAAAAGGAAATATTTGAAGGGAAAGATCTAAGGTTTTTAAACATGAGTGAAATTTCTCTTTCCTCTACTGAAGTAAGGCAGAGGATTATGGAAGGTCAGCCCGTGGATGGGATGGTACCGGAAAAAGTTCGCGAATTTATTAGAAAAAATGAGATTTACAAAGTCGCGTCTGAAGAAGTATCCGGAAGCTAAAATTTTTACTCGGAGGAGGGAAAAAATCTCTAACGACACTAGAGTTAATCACGAAATTACTGCCGGAGAAGTAAGGGTTATCGACAAAGACGGAGAGCAGATCGGGGTTATGAGTCTAGAGGACGCTCTGAAGGAAGCGGAAGAACAAGATTTAGATCTCGTGGAAGTTGCACCGGACGCTGATCCAGTTGTAGCTAAGATTCTTGACTACGGGAAGTACAAGTACAAGCAACAAAAGAAGAAACAAAAACAGCAGAAAAAGAAAAAGTTAAAGACGATAAAGTTCTCAATAAAAATAGAGGAACACGACTTCAAAACAAAAGTAAACCATATAAGGAAGTTCCTCAAAGATGGTCATAAGGTACGTGCAACGGTCTTCTTTAGGGGTAGGGAAAAAGCTCATAAGGACAGGGGATACGATCTTTTGGACGATATAAAAGAGGAAGTTAAAGATGTGGGAGAAGTAGACCAGAAACCGACCCAGAAGGGTCAAGTCGTTCAAATGTTGTTAAAACCAGGAGGAGATTAATATGCCGAAAAAGAAAACACACAAGGGTATTGCGAAAAGATTCAAGAAGTCGAAAAACGGCAAGCTCACTCACAAAAAGTCTGGTTACGGGCATAAAAGGACGAAGAAGAAACCGTCGAACAAAAGGGATGCCCGGAAGGACAAGGAAGTAAAGGGAAAAACCAAGAAGAATCTGGAAAAACTACTTTCGTCGTAGTATTTAGGGCTAATTAGTATAATAAGATAAGGACATCTGGTTCTATTTTGGAGGTAACTTATGCCTAGGGTAACTAGAGGTAATTCAAGACTTAAATCCAGGAAGAAGATTCTTAAACGGTCGAAAGGCTTCTACGGTAAGCGGGGAAATTGTTATAAGATAGCTAAGCAATCCGTGATGAAGGCACTCAAAAATGCCTACATCGATAGACGGAGAAAGAAAAGGGACTTTCGTAAGTTGTGGATAACAAGAATAGGGGCTGCTGCCAGAAATAGAGGTCTTTCCTATTCGAAATTCATGGGAGGCTTGAACAACGCAGACGTCGAGCTCAATAGGAAAATGCTGGCAGATATTGCCGTGAGGGATCCAGAAACGTTCGATCAACTTGTAGATCTCGCACAGGATGAGATAAGCAATTAACGCATGAACCTTCAAGGGCTAATTTCTGAGTTTGAAGAATACTGGAGAAACCAGGGTTGTTTGATAGTTCAGCCTTACGATGTTGAGACCGGGGCTGGAACTTTTAATCCAGGCACCTTCTTTGGCTCATTGGGACCGGATCCGCTGAATGTTGCCTACGTCGAACCGAGCCGAAGACCACCGGATGGAAGGTACGGTAAGAATCCTATAAGGGTTCGGCAACATCACCAGTACCAGGTCATCTTGAAACCCCCTCCCGAGAACAGCCAGGAGCTTTACCTTGAAAGCCTGGAGTATATTGGGATAGACCTGGACTCTCATGACGTCAGATTTGTTGACGACAACTGGGAATCTCCCTCGCTTGGTGCTCGGGGTACGGGTTGGGAGGTCTGGATTGACGGTCTCGAAATTACCCAATTTACTTACTTCCAGAGAGTTGGTGGACTGGATCTGAATCCGGTCTGTGTCGAACTTGCTTATGGCCTTGAGCGAATTGCTACTTTCATTCAGGATGAAAAAAGTGTTTACGACCTCGATTGGAACGATCGGATTACCTACCGCCGGATATTCCAGGAGAAAGAACGCCAGTTTTCTACTTACAACTTTGACCTGGCTGGTGTGGACGATAATCAGGAGTTGTTCAAAATTGCCGAGCGTGAAGCAAAAAGATGCCTGGAAGAAAACCTATTCTATCCTGCCTACGATATGACTTTAAAAGCTGCCCATTACTTCAACATTCTTTTGGCCCGGAACGCCATAAGCGTTACGGAGAGGGAAAAGTACATAAGCAGAATTAGAGGACTAGCTGAAGAGATAGCTGGTCAATACGTCGAAAGTCTGGAGGATACTCCCGATGAGCGAAGACCTATTATTTGAACTGGGTACGGAAGAGATTCCGCCCGCTTTTCTCCCGGAAATTGCCGGTAACTTAGAGGAAGATTTACGGGATGGCTTGAGCGAGGAAAGGTTAAATTACGGGGAACTGGAATTGTTTTATACTCCGAGGAGGCTGGCTGTTCGGGTAAATGATCTCCAGGAGCGTCAGGAGGATCGGGTCGAGAAGCATCGGGGGCCATCGGAAGATATCGGACTTGATGAGGACGGTAACTATACTATTGCAGCTCAGAAATTTGCCGAAGGGCACGGGGCAACGGAAGAGGATCTTTACGTAGAAGATACCGATGGCGGTAGTTATTTTTTCGTCGACGAGAAAATAAAAGGTAGAGATGCCAGCGAAGTTCTCCCTGGACTCCTGTTATCGGTTGTTAAGAACTTAGAACAGCCCGAAAAGATGCGCTGGGACGACTCGTCGGTCAGGTTTATAAGACCAATACGCTGGATAACCTGTCTTCTGGGTTCGGTGAAGGTGGATTTCGCCATCGGAAGCGTCAAAACTTCGGATTATACGCGCGGTCACAGATTTCACGGAAACGGAGAAGTTCGACTGGATGAACCCAAACGGTATGAGGAGGTCCTTGAGGAAAATTACGTAATACCCGATCCCGATCGCCGGAAAGAAAAAATGGAAGCTCAATTTTTGGAAGTATCGAACGATATAGATGCTTCTATGGCATCGGAAGAGGGCTTCCTAGAATTGCTTTCAAATACTCTTGAATACCCAACCATTGTCAGCGGCAATTTCCCCGAGGAGTTCCTCAACCTTCCCGACGAACTCCTATTTAAGACGCTGACCGGAGAAGCAAGGTTGATCCCGCTCATCGACTCGACGGGCGAACCCATTTCTAATTTTGTCGGCTACCGGGATGGTCCCTCGGATGAAACGGGAAAAGTAAGACGAGGTTACGAGTCGGTAATAAACGCGAGGTTAAGGGATTCGAAGTTTTTCTTCAGCCACGACAGAGAACAACCTCTGGAAGAGTACCTGGAAGAATTAAAGACGGTTACGTTTCAGGAAAAACTTGGGTCGATATATGACAAGGTGGTCAGAATGAGGAAAATCGCCAAGCGACTTTCCTCGGATCTCGAAGGATTCAACCCGGAGCTTGCCGACAGGACGGTTAAGTTGTCCAAGGCCGATCTCGTTACGGAAGTGGTGGACGAGTTCCCCTCCCTAGAGGGAACTATCGGAGCTTATTATGCCGAACTGGATGGTGAGCCGGAGGAAGTAGTTCGGGGAATAGATCAACACTACAAGCCCCGGAACGCCCAGGACAATACACCGGAACAACCTACGGCGATTGCCGCTAGTATTTCCGATAAACTAGATACTCTACTTGGTTCTTTTCTTATAGGCGAGAAACCAACTGGTACGAAAGATCCTTACGGGCTCCGAAGGAAAACTGATGGGATTATTAGAACCCTTATAGATCGGGAGTTAAACCTCAATATAGCGGACCTGCTCGAGTATGCCGGAACTCTCTACGAGATGGAAGGAACTGGAGAAACGGTAGAAAGTCTGAAGAAATATTTCCAGGAAAGGCTTGAGCGAGTTTTGGAACGGATCTACGATGTACCTTACGACATAGTAAATGCGGTTATTACCCAGAGCGGACTTAACTTTTACGATTCTTATCTCCGCGCGACGACGCTCGAGGAGTTCAATGAAAAACAGGAAATGGAGGATCTCGTCGACTCGTTTACGAGAATAGTGAATATCACTGAAGGCAAGAAAAAAGGTGAAGTCAACCCAGAATTATTTCAGCTGGATCAGGAGGAAGCCCTCTGGGTTAAAGTTACGGGTAAGATGGAACAAATTGAAGAACTCGCCCGGGAACAATCCTACGAAAAAATGACTCGAGAACTTTTAAGTTTGAAAGACCCTATAGATGAATATTTTGATAATGTAATGGTTATGGCTGACGACGACGATCAGCGAGAGAACAGAGTTAACTTCTTGTTATATCTCAAAGAACCCTTCCTCAAACTTGGTGACCTTTCAAAAATAGTAACGGAATAAAATTTATCTGCTCTAGGAATTTTTCTCTTCACCATCCTCTTCTGGAACCGGGTCATATCCACCGGAATTTAAAGGGTGACACCTCAGAACCCGCTTAATAGCCATATAAGTGCCTTTTAACGCCCCGTATTTTTCAATCGCCTGCCTGCTGTACTCGGAACAACTCGGATAGAATCGACAGGTATTGGGGAGGCTTGGAGATACCGCTTTCTGATACACCTTAATTATTTTTAGCAGAACCGTCTTTAAAGTTTTCACGGGTTCCCCTTTTGCGGGTGCTTTATTTATAAAACTTTAGACTATTTTACACTCATCATGCCTGTGACCCTATCAGGCTATGTTACGCTCTGGAAAGTGTAAGTGCAATAATGCTTGCTAATGACTTGAGATAACAGGAGAGTGAATATTAGGCAACAGGATCTGTGGCGGAGGGGGTGGGATTCGAACCCACGGCTGAGTTTCACCTCAGCAACGGCTTAGCAAGCCGTCGTCTTCGGCCACTCGACCACCCCTCC
>CAZYPS010000074.1:0-8701 GCA_964649445.1 uncultured Thermotogae bacterium
TTAGCTGGGCAGGTGGAATATTCCACATGGGCCAGCGGGCGATTCCCTGGATCAGAATAAGCATAGACAGTTACGAGAAAGGTTTCAGATTAGAGGACTTTGCTACCATTCTAATTTCAAAAATTAAGGAAGAGTTCTCTTCGGTGATAGACAAAGTCCAGGTTACCCTGATAACCGACGAAGAAGAAATAGAGGAACCACTGGAAAGGGCAAAGGAAATCTATCACCACCGAGACGAGAGAATTCTTGGAATGAAAGATACCGACGTGGACACGTTTTACTCCTGTACACTCTGTCAGACGTACGCTCCCGATCACGTATGTATCGTTACTCCTGAGAGACTGGGGCTCTGCGGAGCTTATACTTGGCTTGATTGTAAAGCTGGACACGAAATGGACCCCCAGGGTCCTAATCAACCAGTAGAGAAAGGGGAAGCAATCGACGAGGAATACGGTAAATGGGAAGGAGTAAACGAATTTCTTGCTAAGGAGACGGACGGGAATTTAAAGAAATTTAGTGCCTATTCCATGATAGAAGACCCCATGACATCCTGTGGCTGTTTTGAGTGTATCGCGGCAGTCCTCCCGCAGGCGAATGGAGTAATGATAGCTTCGAGAGAATATCCGGACATGACTCCTATCGGCATGACTTTTTCCACTATGGCCGGACAGGTCGGTGGTGGCGTCCAGACCCCCGGGTTCATCGGAATTGGAAAGATGTATATAACTTCCGACAAGTTCATCTCGGCGGACGTTCCCGATGGTCATGAAGGAATCGAGAGAGTTGTCTGGATGCCTTCGACTCTAAAACAGGAAATCGAAGGTAGGTTGAAGGAAAAACTGGACGACATCGGAAAACCCGAACTGTTCGATAAAATAGCTACAGAAAAAGACGCCGTAGAAGCAGCGGAAGTCGTTGAATACTTAAAGGAAGTAGATCATCCGGCGTTAGAGATGGAAGCTATGATGTAGACCAAATAATACGTTCTTGGAGGAGGAATAATGTCAGACTTAAGTGCAATGGACATCTATCAGGAATTACCCCAGACGGACTGTGGCGAATGCAATTTCCCGACTTGTATGGCTTTTGCAATGCAACTCGCAAGCAAACAGGTTTCGCTTGATCAGTGTCCTCACGTCTCTTCTGAAGCCGAGGAATCGCTCGCCGATTCCTCGGCACCTCCCATGAGAATCGTGAATATAGGGGACGGGAACGACGATGTCGAAGTTGGAGGAGAAACGGTCCAGTACAGGCATGAAGAAAAGTTCTACAGGCCGACAGCGGTAGCAATTGAAATAGACGATTCGATCGAAGAGCCGGAACTCAAGGAAAAAGTTAACCAAGCAAACGATCTTAAGTTCGAGCGGGTTGGAGAAAAGATTAGTGTGGATTTATTGACCCTGAAAAACAACGAACTTGACCCTGAAAACTACGGAGAATTCGTCGAAATGGTAGACGATGAATCAGAGTTCCCCCTTTACCTCAGTTCCCGAAATCCTGAAGCAATAAAAGAAGGACTGACCAAGCTTTCCGACGGCAACCCGCTGGTGGGTCGGGCCACCGAAAATGACTGGAAGGAAATGGCGAACCTGGCAGGGGAATATGAGGTACCGCTGGTAGTTTCGGGTGACGATCTGTCCGAACTCGCCGAGCTAACTGATAGGATCTCCGACGAAGGAGCCGAAGAACTTGTCCTCAACCCCCAGGCTGATAGCATAAGTAAGTATCTTGAGAAATTGACCAAACTCAGAAGACTGGCGGTTGAGGAGGAATTTTCTCCTCTTGGATACCCTGTTCTGGCTCATGTCAATTCCAGCTCTCCGTTCCAGCAGGTTGCTGACGGGACGAGCCATGTTTTGAAGTACGCCTCTATTCTTTCTCTGGATACAACCAGTTCCTGGCAAATTCTCCCTTTACTAACTGTTCGCCAGCATATTTATATCGATCCCCAGGTTCAGAACTCCGTCGAAGCAAAGTTGTACGAAGTTGGAGATCCGGGACCAGACTCCCCCGTACTATTCACTACTAACTTCCAGCTGACGTACTATAGCCTCGAAGGTGAAATCGAGGATAGTGGTTTCTCAGCTTATGTATCCGTTATGGATACTGACGGTCTCGGAGTATTAAACGCTTATGCGGACGATCAGCTTACGGGAGAAGGAATAGTCGAAACTATCGATGACCAGGGAGCAATGGATAAAGTCGATCATAGCAAATTAATCATACCGGGTCTGGTCGGAATGCTGAGGATGACGATCCAGGAAGAGGGAGGCTGGGACGTAATTGTAGGTCCCGAAGACGCAGCCAGCCTGCCGAGGTTCCTCAGGCAAGAATGGCAAGTATAACGATGGGGGGCTAGAGTGGCTACGGTCGATTTTTCCCTTCTGGATAAGGAAATTCGGACAGAGGTCAGTGAGGGGACTTCTCTGCTCGATGCCGCTTCCAGTGCCGGGGTTCAAATCAATAGCATCTGCGGCGGTGAGGGCATCTGCGGTAAGTGCAAGGTCATCGTAGATAACGGGGATGTCGACGTAGGCTCGACTTCCACACTTTCCCGTGAAGAAATAAAAAAAGGTTACACTCTCGCCTGTCAGACTCTGATTAAAGGTGACCTGGAGGTAACCGTACCCCCCGAAAGCACGGCAACAAAAGGTAAGATATTAATCGACGAGGACGCTCAGAGGTTTAGAGCTTTAACTTCTGACGGAGTGGGAAGTTCGGTTAAGTACGGACCTTTGATCGAAAAACACTACCTGGAACTACCGGAGCCAAGTCTCAAGGATAATCTTTCCGACCACCGAAGAATCTATCGAGAACTAAGGAGAAAGAAGAATATTCCAATCATGCAGACTGGATTAAAGGTTTTTAAAAGGTCCTCCTCCCTGCTCAGAGACAACGACTGGAAAGTAACGGCGACACTCGGGCGCAGGGGAGATACGACCGAAGTAATCCAGCTGGAAGGCGGTGACACTGCCAACACGAATTACGGCGTTGCCGTTGACATTGGAACTACTACGGTTGTCGCCCACCTGCTCGATCTTGTAACCTCTGAAACTTTGGATGCGGAGGCAAAATACAACTCTCAGATGCAGTACGGTGAGGAAGTTACCCGGCGAATTCGTCACGCGGAAGAGGACGGGAGGGAGGACCTTCAGAAAACAATTGCAAACGATATCAACGACCTTATTTACGCCCTAGTGGATCGAAATGGAATTAAACTAAAAGACGTTACCTCAGTTATGTGTTCCGGAAATACTGCCATGCTGCATTTCCTCCTCGGACTAGAAGCCTCACACATTAGAAAGAAACCTTATGTTCCAAATACGACCAAACCACCCCCTATAAGGGCGGCAGAAGTGGGTATAAAAGTCAATCCAAGGGGATTGCTTTACTTCATGCCCGCTATAGGTGGTTGGGTCGGGGGTGACGTAACGTCGGGCGTACTATCAACTGGCATTAATAAGAGTGACGAGCTTACCATGCTTACTGATATAGGAACCAACGGGGAAATTTTAATAGGAAACAAGGACTGGATGATGAGCTGCGCCGCGTCAGCGGGCCCTGCCTTTGAGGGAACCGGCATCAGGTCAGGGATGCGTGCAAGTCGCGGTGCAGTCGACAAGGTAGAGTTCGTTGACGGTGAATTAATATATTCGGTGATTGGCGACATCGAACCAAAAGGAATCTGTGGTTCCGGATTGATTGATCTGGTAGCGTCTCTGTTTGAAGGAGGGTTTGTAAACAGGTCCGGCAATCTGGTGCCGGACAACTCGGATAGGATCGAAGAGGAAAAAGGAGAGTTAAAATTTATTCTGGAAGAGCCGTCCGAGACTGGGAGAGACGGAGAGCTTGCCGTATATCAATCCGAGATTAAAAACCTTATTAACGCCAAAGCCGCAATTTATTCGGGAGCGAGAATACTTTTGAAGAGTCTTAACCTCGAGCTGGACGACCTGGATCAACTATTGATAGCCGGGGGTTTTGGCTCGTACCTCGATAGAGAGAAGGCAAAGATTCTTGGCCTGATTCCCGATATACCTTCGGATAGAATTAAATTCGTCGGAAACACTTCAATAATTGGGGCAAAGATGGCCCTGCTCTCCCAGGAGGCCTACGTGGAAAGCCGAGAGATTTCGGAATCAGTTACGTATTACGATCTCATAGATTACCCCAACTACTTTGAAGAATTTACTGCTGCAAAGTTCCTACCCCATACCGACCTCGATCAGTTTAGCTCAGTCGTAATAACAGAGAAGTCAGGGGGTGATTAACCTGAATAAAGCAACAGTGGGCGATGATACATTCACAATTGCAGTAGCGGGCAAAGGTGGCACGGGCAAAACAACCCTCTCAGGGCTCATTATCCACGAACTTGTGGAGAGGCAGCTCGGTTCCGTCCTTGCAATAGATGCCGATCCGAACGCAAATCTGGACGAACTCCTCGGCTTTGACGTCGATGGTACCATTGGTGAACTCGAAGCGGAGGTCCTGCACGAAAACCAGGATATACCTCCCGGTATGACTAAAAAAAGATGGATGGAACTCCATCTCCAGCAGATACTTTCAGAAGGAAAAGGCAACGACCTGCTGGCCATGGGTAGGGGGGAAGGACCAAGCTGCTATTGTGCCGTGAATAATATCCTGCGAGAATACCTAAATAATCTGGCTCAAAACTACGATTTTCTCGTTATGGACAATGAGGCGGGGATGGAGCATTTATCACGCCGAACTACTGCCGGTATAGACGCTCTCCTGATAGCGAGCGATAGTAACCCGGTTGCAGTCAAATCCGCCAGACGAATTTCGAAATTGGTCGAAGAACTGGATATAGATGTAGGCAAGAAATACCTGGTATTGAATAGAACTCAGGGTGAACTGCCGGACAAGACAAAGGAAAAGATAGACGAACTCGAGTTGGAACTGCTGGGCGAGGTACCCAGAGACGAAAACGTCCTCAATCTCTGCTGGGAAGGAAAACCAATAGACCTTCTCGAACCGAATTCCCCTGCGTTAAAGTCAGTAAGAAAAATGGTGGACGATCTAGTTTCGGACTCAGTAACTATTTCGCCCGTAAAGAGCGAGTAAACTTAGGTTAGTTTCTCAATCGGAGGTTTCGATTTATGCAAATTCCCGATGTAAGTTCAACATGGGAAAACGAAATCAGCAGCGTAACGATAGGCGCCACGAAAGAAGAGGGAGGAACGAGAGGCCGGACTATCACGATCGGTGGTGAGACGGCCATGCCTTACCTTCACTTCGAAGGACCTATGCCCAACCGTCCGGTTCTCGCCCTCGAAATCTGGGACGTTCTGCCGGAAGACTGGCCTCAAATTACTAAGGACCCATTTGAAGGCGTTATGGGGGATCCTGTCGAGTGGGCTCAGAAATGTGAGGAAGATTTCGAACCGGATTTACTGAGTCTCAGATTGATGGGATGTGATCCGTACGGAGAAGACAGGAGCCCGGAAGAGGCTGCAGAAACGGTTGAAAAAGTACTAGAGGCTACAAGCTTACCCCTTATTATCTGGGGCTCAGGGGACGAAGAAAAGGATAACGAGGTCTTCAC
This sequence comes from uncultured Thermotogae bacterium, assembly GCA_964649445.1. Taxonomy (GTDB): domain Bacteria; phylum Bipolaricaulota; class Bipolaricaulia; order M55B111; family M55B111; genus JAGXLP01. The sequence continues at coordinate 5,567 of CAZYPS010000074.1, forward strand.
ACTCGTTTCCCCCGCCGCGGAAGGAGAGAACTGCCTTCTGGGGACAATTACCGAGGACAACTATCGAACTCTAGCTGCCCTGGGTAAGGCGGACGACCACAAAGTAATTGCGGAATCGCCCGTCGATATTAATATAGCGAAACAGGTTAATACGCTTGCTCTCGACGTCGGCTACGACCTCGACAACCTAGTTATCTTTCCTAATTCTCCCGCTCTCGGCTATGGGATAGAATACGTTTATTCCATTATGGAACGGACCAGGCTGGCGGGATTAAAGGGAGACCGACTAATGGCGCAACCAATGCTGGCAAATATTGGAGGCGAGGTATGGAAGACAAAAGAAGCTAAAATAACTGAAGAAGAGAGACCTAACTGGGGAGATCATAGAAAAAGGGGTCCCCTCTGGGAAGCAACAACTGCTTTTACATATCTCCAGGCGGGAGCGGACCTCGTGATTATGCGTCACCCAAAAGCCTTAAATGAGGTTAGTAAGAAAATCAAAAGATTAATGGATAGCGGGGAAGAATAAACCCCGAAAACGACTTAAAAGGAGGAAGTTAATGATTTTAATTGGTGAGAGGATAAATGCCGGGTTCACCGATGTGGAGACAGCTCTAAATGAAAAGGACCCCGAAGTAATAAAAAACCTTGCTCGAAGACAAACTGAAGCGGGGGCGGACTACCTTGACGTTAACATGGGTGCAGTGTCGAAAGATCCCGACGACATGATCTGGCTGGTTGAAATTGTCCAGGAGACGGTAGACACACCGATATCTATTGATTCTCAGAATCCCGATATTGTCGAACCGGCTCTCGAAACCTGTAGCGGTGACCCCCTGATAAACTCAACCACGGCTCAGGACGAGAAGCTGGACAAGCTAATCCCTCTGGCGGTAGAACACGATGCATCGATCATAGGAATAACAAGCGGAGAGGAAGGTGCACCCCAGGACATAAACGGTCGACTGGAACACGGAGCTAAGATCTTTACCAGTGCAAACGAGTACGGACTCGACGTCGACAAGTTGTTTATCGACCCTGTTGCCATGCCGCTCAAGTTCATGCAGGAGCAGGCCTCCAATCTCCTAGAAGCCATTAACCAGCTCTCAAATATATCGGATCCCCCGCCACACATCTCGCTTGGAATCAGTAATATGTCGTCCGACGCATCGGAGAAAAGTCTTATAAATCGGACGTTTCTCGTGATGGCTATGGCCGTGGGACTGGACGCGGCGATCTGTAACGTATTCGACGAAAAGTTAATCAAATCCGTAGCGACGGCTGAAATGATATTAAACGAAGAGATCTACAACGATTCGTTCATTGAAACGTATCGAATGGATTAAAAAGCTGATGCCTCGGAAACCCCGAGGAGAATTTTATCCACGGGAGGAGGAGATATGTCCAAAAACAAAAAGGAAGAAAGTGGTAAGAAAAGTGCCGATCCTGCCTCGCAAGAAGTTCTCGACGCTGCAGAAAATGATGAAGACCTGCAATCCGCCTGGAATCGTTACGACGCCATGCAGCCCCAGTGCGAGTTTGGAGAGAAAGGTATATGCTGCAGAATCTGTAATATGGGGCCCTGTCGTATCATTCCGGGGAAGTCCGAGACGGGAGTCTGCGGCGCTACAGCGGATACCATTGCCGCAAGAAACCTGGTCCGGATGATAGCAGCCGGATCGGCGGCTCATTCCGACCACGGACGCGATGTCGTTAACACTTTAACCGAAGCAAGTGAAGGTGAAAGCCCGGATTACGAGGTAAAAGATTACGACAAACTTAAGAAGCTTGCTCGGGACTTCGGAATTAGTGATGGAAATGGTAAAAAAGAGAGACTAGCAAAAAGAGTTGCGGCCGAAAGTCTGGCTGAGTTCGGCCAGCAGGAAGGCGGTATAACTCTTGCCGAGAGAGCCCCCAACAAAAGGTACGAACTATGGAAGGAAGAAGAGTTATTGCCGCGGGGAATCGACAGAGAAGTAGTTGAGACGATGCACAGAACGCACATGGGCGTGGATACGGACTACCGACATATTTTGAAGCAAGGACTAAGATGCGCCCTGGGAGACGGCTGGGGTGGCACAATGATCGCCACTGACGTACAGGACGTTTTGTTTGGTACGCCAGAACCTCTACAGGCGCGCGTCAATCTCGGTGTACTGGATGAGGACTCCGTTAACTTAATTGTTCACGGACACGAACCCGCGCTTTCAGAGGTATTCGTCGAGGCTTCTCGGGATCCCGAACTCGTGGAACTTGCCCAGGATAAAGGGGCCGAAGATATAAATGTTGCAGGAATCTGCTGTACCGCAAATGAGATCCTTATGCGCCACGGCGTACCAGTCGCGGGTAACTTTCTCCAGCAAGAGCTCGCCTTAATGACCGGAATGGTTGATCTTATGATGGTTGACGTCCAGTGCATTATGCCCGCTCTTACCGAGACAGCTGAAAACTTTCATACCGATCTGGTTAGCACTTCACGTAAAGCTGAATTTCCGGGCGTGGAACACAAGGAATTCTCAGAAGAGAATGCACTCGAAATTGCAAAAGATATCGTCAGGCAAGGAGTAAAAAATTTCGAGGATCGGAACCCCGAAAAGCTAACGACTCCCGATCAGGAAGAAGGGTTGATCGGAGGATTTACTTCGGAATCCGTATTTAACTTCCTCGGAGGCACTTACAGATCCACGTATAGACCCCTAAACGACGCCATAATAGACGGAAGACTGCTGGGGGCGGCCGGCGTCGTTGGATGCAATAACCCCGACACCTGTCACGACTTTAACCACACGGAAATGGCAAAAGAACTGATACAGAACGATGTCCTCGTAGTTTCAACTGGCTGTTCGGCTATTGCGGGCGGTAAAGCCGGGTTAATGAAGCCAGAAGTCGCATTCGACCAAGCGGGAGAAGGTCTAGAAGAGATCTGTCGGGCGGTTGGCATACCACCTGTCCTTCACCTCGGTGCCTGCGTCGACAACAGCAGAATCCTGACTCTATTAAGCAATATGGTGGCCGAAGGAGGGCTTGGTGACGACATTTCCGATTTACCAGTAGCCGGAGCCGCACCGGAATGGATGAGCGAAAAGGCAGTCTCGATTGGTTTCTATTTTGTGGCTTCCGGAGTGTACACGGTCC
>CAZYPS010000075.1:0-8654 GCA_964649445.1 uncultured Thermotogae bacterium
GAAACCCAGAAGAGGCTGAGAGGCGATACGGCGAGGACTACCTTCCCGAGATGGCTGACCCTCAGGCAACAAAGCACAAACCTCTTTTAGTAAAAGACGGAGAGGACTTCGGAGTGGTGGTCGATTCCAGCGGGTTATGTAAATCTGCCGGGAGTTTTGTATTAGCGGAGATATACTGGGACGCCGTTTCCGACGGAATAACTTATGCTACCGGGTTGGATTTCTCCAGCGATAAACTCAAGGATATCGGCGAGAGAGTCTATAATTTGATGAGGATTTATAATTCCAAGCATGGTATAGACTCGAAAGACGATATTTTGCCGGAAAGATTTTTAGAAGAGGAGTCCCCTTCGGGCAGGGCAGAAGGGAAAGTATGCAGGTTAAACGAGATGATCGATGAATACTACGAACTGCGCGGATGGGATAAGGAAACTGGACTACCTACTGATACGACACTCGAACGGCTCGGGCTTGACGAGCTCGATGAGAATAAAGTGGATAAATAAGACGTAATTTTCTTCAAGTTAAAAGAATTAACTTTAACTTAGCTGGTCAATACTATGCGCATGTTAATTGTAAACTGTTATAACCAATTTACTTAATTTAATTAATGGGAGGTGAAAAAACATTTGAGTTATTTGTGTAAACTTGTTATACTGCTTAACACATTCGGGTATCGATTAAGGCAAGCCCTTTCAAAACTTTCCGGGAAAGTCGAACAACGCACAGTTAAATTTAAAAATTTTTAATCGCACTTCTTGGAGGTGCTGAAAATTAAAAACATGTGTTCAAAAAACCTAAAGGTTCCCGCTGTACTACTTACATTAACCTTTCTCTTGGTCGCTTTTTCTCCATTAATGGTTCAGGCAGAGGAAGACAAAACTACTGTCCGTATCGCTTATAACAACTACTTTAAAAAATCTTTTGGGCCTGCCGATCCTCCCATAGAAGCAATTAGGAAGGAAGTCTCCAAAAAGTACCCCAATATTGAAGTTGAACTCAACGTAACTCCCCTTGAGGCAGGAAGGTGGCACGACCAGTATGTTACGTGGTTCATGGCCGAAGACAGTACAGTGGATATACTTGGTGTAGGGGTATACTGGACGGCTGAATTCGGGGAAGCGGGCTGGTTACTCCCCCTAGAAGATAGAATAGATGACGAGTTACTTGACTCTCTCAATCAGTCCTATCTGGAAAGCCATTCATATAAGGGTGAGCTACTTGGTCTTGGACCCTGGTGGGGAGGTATAGGAGGATTATATTACCGCAAAGACTTGCTGAACGAATATGGATTCGAGCCTCCCGAAACTTACGACGAACTCGTGGAGATTGCCGAAACCATCCTGAAAGACAGACCCGAACTTACAGGTTGGACCTGGCCTGCCATGAATGATCAAGTTTTGGTCAACAGGTGGAGTGAGTTTTTGCGAGGTTTTGGTGGCGAATACTTTAATGAAGACGGAAGCTGTGCTTTAAATTCGGACGACGGTGTAGAGGCGCTGAAGTTTATGAATAACCTAATTGATGAAGGTATATCTCCCAGACAGGTTACTAATTGGAAAGAGGAAGATTCGCAAGTAAGATTTATCAATGGAGACGCCATTTTCCATACCGGAAGACAGGATTTATTTCTCACGCTCGATGACCCCGAAAAGTCCGAAGTAGTTGACAAATGGGGCTTCGTACCCAATCCATCTCAGCCTGATGGCTCTTCGACAGGATTCTATGAAGGCTGGGCGTTTGGAATAAACCGCTATACTGACGTCCCCGAAGCAGCTACTAAAGTTCTGGAAGTTATGTTCAGCCTTCCGGTACAAAAGACTTTTGCTCTCTCCCAAGGCCCAATACAGGCCCATACCGAGGTATACGAAGACCCAGAAGTTCTGGAAAATAACCCCAAACTGGATCAGGTTTCCGAGGTAGCAAAGACTGCTCAACCACCTCTTAAATCACCAAATTATTCTCAGATAGTCGACGTTGTCCGGGAGGAAATACATGCCTCTCTATCCGGAATGAAGTCAAGTAAAAGGGCATTAGATGATGCCTGTAGCCGAATTGATAGCATGACGGAATAACAAACAACATCACCACCCGGTCACTGGTCGGGCTGGGTGGTGTTATTAATGGGTTTCCCAATTTAACTCCGTTACCGCCGCTTAGCTCTATGGAAAATTTTGAGCAAAAGTTCTAAAAAGGTGGGAGAAAGATATGTTTGCAAAACTAGGGCTGTTTGCTCTAGGTTACATTTTACTGGTGGCTATTACTTATCTAGGGATTTTGGTTGTTCGAGAAGGCTTTCGATTAACCGAAAAAAATATAAAGGCAAAGATGGCTGTTTATTCTGTTTCTTTCCTTTATATAGCCACCGTTTTATCTTTCCTTGTTAAGATCAGGTATGCCGTGGGACCCGCGGTTCTAACTGCTATTTCAACTGTAATCCTGGCTCTCTTTCTCCGGAGCGATCTCGATATAAGTCTCGGAGAAACCGAAGTGGCAATTCTTTTCCTGTTGCCTTCTTTTTTAGGAATGCTACTATGGTATTACTATCCCATAGTTCAAACAATCATATATAGTCTTTTTGATTTAAAATTTTCGTCTCAGTGGTTAGAAAGGCCTTTTGTTGGGTGGAAAAATTTTATAACAGTATCTCAAAGTAAAAATTTCATTCGATCGGCTGGTTTTACTTTTTACTTCACTGTGGTTTCTGTCTTTCTGCAGTTCTGGATAGGTTTGTTTATGGCAATGACCAGCTTCTGGGTTGCCAAAAAGTGGCAGGGGATACTGAGAGGTATAATTGTAATACCTTGGGCGATCCCGCCGATTATTACTGCTAAAATGTGGCGCTGGCTTTTCAACACTGATGTAGGAATTGGAGCCCTTTTAGCCCAGTTCGGTATAATTTCTGAATCCCCGTTCTTTCTTGGTAAACCTCTGTGGGCCATGCACAGCGTTATAATTGCTGATACCTGGAAATGGTCCTCTGTAATGGCAATTTTCCTGATTGGCGGTTTAGCGGTCATACCGGAAGATATATATGATGCTGCAAAAGTAGATGGTGCAAGAGGTTTTTATCGTTTTCGCAGACTGACACTTCCTCTGCTGACCCCAACCATCATAGTAGCCGTATTATACAGATCGATGTTTGCCCTTAGGACGTTTGACATGGTTTACGGCCTCACAGGTGGAGGACCTGGTATTACTACAGAAACACTAAGTACATTTGCCTACAAGTATTATTTTTCTTATTCAGATTTCGGGCTCGGTTCAGCATATGCGATAGCAGTTTTCGTCATAATTATAGTTCTCAGTGTATTCTACGTAAGTCAGATTTATGAAAACCTTGGCTTTAGAGGAGACTAAATATGTTCTATCGCATAAAAAAACGACTTAGTACTCCTGCCAAATATACCGCTATGGGTTTGGTAATGATTTTCAGTTTAGGACCTTTATACTGGATACTTACTACTTCGCTGAAGCCTATGGGGGCAGAGTATAAACTTCCAATTGAGCTCTGGCCTTCGGAAGTAACTTTCCAGGCTTACCGACAGGTGGTAATGGAGCTGGACTTTCTTATAAACATCAGGAACAGTTTCATAGTTTCTTCAATTGTAACTGTAGTTTCCGTCATATTGGCCGGTTTATCGGCGTATGCAATTGCCAGACTCAGGTTTAAATACAAAGTTCAGTCATTGCTTTTCCTCCAGCTAGGAGGAATGATACCACCGGTAGTTACAATTGCCCCGACGTTCACGATCCTCCGTTCAATAGGACTACTCAGAACCCTTCCAGGATACATTATGCCCATGATTCTTTATAACGTTCCCCTTGGCACCTGGCTCCTGGCGAGTTACTTTGCTAACCTCCCATTTGAACTCGACGATGCTGCTAAAGTAGATGGGTATAGACCCTTCCAAATATTTTACAAGGTCATTTTACCCATTGCCTCTCCCGGCTTATTTTCTGCCGGAGTTTTCGCTTTCATTTTCTCCTGGGGAGAGTTTATTCTTGCTAATACAGTTTTTATGGGGGTTTCTGAGATTCAAACGGTTCCAGTAGCGATTCAAAACTTTTCTGCCAATTTCAGGACCCAATGGACGTGGATATCTGCCGGGATAGTTCTGTCTCTCATACCTATTGTTCTTGTGGTCATTGTTTTCCAGAGATGGGTCATTAGAGGAATGACAGCCGGGTCCGTAAAACACTAAAAATATGGAGCTGATTATTAATCTAGGTTATAGCACAAATTTGAAATTTAAATATTTCTCCGCGGGAAAATGGAGGTGCGGTCTTTTCATAAATGAGCACAGTAAAAGTAGATGACCTGGTAAAGGAGTTCGGCGACGTTACGGCCGTAAACCACACCACTAGAGTTTTTAGTGACGGAATTATGACGGTATTAGTGGGGCCATCCGGTTGCGGGAAAACGACCCTAATGCGCACCGTAGCAGGATTGGAAAAGCCTACTAGTGGATCGGTTAAGATTGGTGATGAGGATGTCACAGATGTACCCCCATGGGACAGAAATGTGGCAATGATATTCCAGAGTTATGCTTTATACCCCCATATGTCAGTTTATGAAAACATAGCCTTTCCTTTGAAGGCGAGAAACGTCTCCGGGTCAGATATTGAGCGGAGAGTCAAAGAAACAGCTAACTTTCTTCAGATAACCGATTTGCTTGATCGGGAACCGAAAGAGCTGTCGGGTGGGCAAATGCAAAGGGTAGCCGTGGGCAGAGCTGTTGTTAGATCTCCAGAAGTATTTTTAATGGACGAACCACTGTCTAACCTCGACGCCAAGCTCAGGGTACATATGAGGGCAGAATTAAAACAACTTCAGAGGGATCTAGAGGTGACCACTGTATATGTTACTCATGACCAGGAAGAGGCAATGACATTATCTGATGATCTGATGGTCATAGATGAGGGAAATGTTATGCAAGAAGGTTCTCCTCAGGAAGTTTACAGAAATCCCACTAATACCTTCGTAGCCAAATTTATTGGTAGCCCTCCCATGAACCTCATTGAATGCTCTTGTAATTTCCAGGATGAAACTCTTCAGACTCAGTCTTTTAATTATCCATTACCGGATCACTTAAAAACCGTGACCCAAAAACTACCAGCCGATAAACATTTCTTGCTGGGGGTTAGGCCTGAGGATATAAACGTAGAAGAAAAAAAGAAAGAGGGGAAAGTTAAAACCCGTTTGATCCTAATAGAGCCACAGGGCAAGGAGGTTCTGCTTACGTTAAAGGTTGACGGAACGGAGCTCAAGTGCCTAACTTACCCAGATACAGAGATTCCGGACGTGGGAGAAGACCTCTGGGTTTCTTTTAGTAACTCAAGACTGCATTTATTTGACAAAGATACAGGAGAAAGCGTCACGTAAGCGTTGAAAAAGTTTTATGGAGGTGGGCTTTGAATTTAAGTTCTGAACCGGGCAGTATTCTGACAGTGGACGTCGGTACTTCTTCTCTAAAGACCGCTCTTTACGACCAGAACGGAAACGTAAATAGTAAAGAGATCACTCGTTACTCCTATAATTCACCGCAGTCCGGCTGGGCTGAAGGTGATCCGATTAACTGGTGGGAGGGCCTTAAAAATAATCTTTACAAATTGAAAGAAGGCTCTCACGAAGTGAGCAATGTCCGAGCAATTTCATTTACCGGACAGATGCATACTGGAATACTGCTGGATGGAAATAACGAACCAATTGAACCAACTATACTCTGGTTGGATAGCCGGGCGGACCAGGAGGCAGAAGATCTCAGGAATGAATTCAATCTCCCTCCTTACAAAATCAGCAGTGCTTATACAATGCCCAAACTGTTATGGTTGAAGAAAAACGATCCAGAAAAACTTGAAAAAACTAAAAAAATATTATGGCCCAAGGACTATCTCAGGTTTAAACTTACCGGAGAAATACTAACAGATGTAACGGAAGCTGGCGGGTCAGGTATGCTAAACTGGCAAACCAAAGAATGGGAAGAGGAAAGAGTAAAAAGAGTAGGTTTAAGTATGGACCAACTTCCATCGATACAAAATCCGGATGAGACCGCCGGTGCCATCAAAAAGGAATTTTTAGAAGAATTTGGATTGAGTGAGGAAACCAAGGTTCTCACAGGTGTAGGTGATGTTGCTGCATTAATGGGGGGAGCGCCTCCAGAGGAAGGGAGAGTTACCTGCACTCTTGGCAGTTCTTCTATGATATTTATGTCTCTGGGTGAAGAAGATGAAGTAATAAATGATCCCGACCACCGTTTATACACGTACCCCTTATTTCCCTACTTCAATTTTTTTGGAGGAGTTTCTTCTACTACCGGCGCTGCTCTTGAATGGGTCCAAACCAAAATCACCGGGGTAGAGGAGAGGGGTAAGGAGTTCGAAGAAACTATTGGGGAGGCACTGGATGTCGAACCAGGATCAGATGGACTAACTTTTATTCCCTACCTGAGCGGGGAGCGGAGCCCGTTTTGGAGCGATAATATAAAAGGAGGGTTTTATGGCTTCAGGCTAAGCCATGATTATCGTCATGCCATAAGGTCCGTCATGGAAGGCGTAGGTTTCAGCTTACGCCACCTTCTGGAGATTTACAATGAACATGGTCTACAACCCGAGAAGCTATCTCTTGCAGGTGGAGGGGCTGATACAAAGGGCTGGCCTCAAATTATCGCGGATGTAACTCAAATGGAGGTTTCGATTTTCGCCGGCCGGGGAAGCGAGGCGGTAACTCGAGTATTATTTGCTCTCTGCAGTACGAAAATGAACGATGAGACTTTCAAGCAGAACCTGGACAAAACTTATGCGGCCCCGGAGATAATTCAGCCAAGGGATGAGCTAGAGAGTGTATACGGGGAAGGATTTAAAACGTATAAGGAGTTAAGTAACTTTGCCTTAGAACAGTCTGAGCCACCTGAGTCAAAACTAGGATAATTGTTTGACTTTTAGGCCGAATGGAGGAATAAAACGAGAACCTATTTTACCCATTGAAGTTAAGGGTTTAATTTATCACGATTTCAAATTAGAAAGTGGGGTTTAGTTAAGAAGCCTTTAATTAAGAGATTTATAAAGGTTTTTACGATGTATTTCATCGATACAAAGCGGTCTTTTGACAATTCAAACCAAAGCAAAAAACCGTACCTTGAAAGGACAGGAAGCCTTGATGGCAACAGGATAATTTCTTTTTCAAGGTTATTAGTAAAGCTGTTTGACAGTAAATTTATAAATTATCACCTTGCAGAATTCGATAAGAGACTGAATTTTATTGAGTTAAATTGAGTGAAGGAATCTAACGGACGAAGGACTTGAGAAATTAGCTAAACCAGGAGTGGGCTCAATTTACACCAAAACAAACTAAAGGAGAGGTAAAAAACATGAGTGACAATCGACGGTTAAAAAGGTTATTTTCTGGTCCGAACGATACCTGTTTATTGGTACCAATGGACCACGGACCCTGGCTTGGACCAGTCGAGGGCATTAAAGAGCCGAGGGACATTACTGAGAAGGTAATTTCCGGAGGTGCAACTGGCCTGCTGGTAACTCCTGGGTTCGCGGAGACGATTAAGCCTGTTTTGACTCCAGATGTGGGTTTGGCCCTAAGGACAAGCATTACTCTGGGTGCCAGTGAAGAAGCTCAGCAGGAAACTCCGGTGGCATCAGTCGAAACTGCTATTCGGCTGGACGCAGATGCAGTTGCTGTATCGATATTTTTCGGTCGAGGGGCAGAAAAAGGTGTTATGGAATACCTGGGAGAACTTACCGAAAAAGCACATCGTTACGACATACCAGTGCTGGCAGAGATGATGCCCACAGGGGACGAACAGTACGATGCAGAGGCCATAGGGCATGTAGCCAGAATTGGCATGGAGTTCGGAGGGGATATCGTTAAGACGAATTACTGTGGGGACCCTGCTGCCTTTTCCGATATCACAAAATCAGTCCAAAGGCCGGTAATAGTTGCGGGAGGACCCAAATCCGAAAGTGGTTCTTCGCTTGCAAATCTGGTAAGTGGTGCCGTTGAAGGCGGAGCTTCGGGAGTAGCAATTGGTAGACGTGTCTGGCAATCGGATGATCCAGAATCCACCGTCCGGCAAATAAGTAATTTATTATCTTCTCAATAAATCAACATTATCGAGGAGGGACCATGAAAAAGACGGACTTTCTGGATACAGAAGAAGAAAGTCAAGTTTTAGAAAAACTCTCACAGGTTGTGGGCAGTGAAAACGTCTTAAAAGAGATACCTGATCCTTCCTTCAACAAGTTGGAACACCGCCATGAAGTCTACATAATCTCGACTTTTTCCAATTAAGTTATGAGCCAAAGAGTTGATCTTTTGATTCAGAATGGGCCCATACTGCCCCTGACCGGCGAGGAAGCGTCAAGCTGGTCCGATAACCTTATTCCGGACGGAATACTGGCCATCAACCAGGGCGAAATAGTCGATTTAGGACCATCAAACGACATTGGTGGGCAGTACGAGGGTAGAGAGACTATAGACGCTTCAGGCAATCTCTTAATGCCGGGTCTCGTAGATACCCACCATCACTTCCTCCAGAACTTTCTCAAGGGATCGCGCGACGACCTTCAGCTGAACAAATGGATCGAGGAAGTATCCTCTCCCGTTATCAATATGGCCGTACAGGATTACCGGCAGGGAG
>CAZYPS010000076.1:0-8497 GCA_964649445.1 uncultured Thermotogae bacterium
ATTCATCATAAATAGTCAATGAAACAACTACTTGCCTCTCTTGAAGTGCAGTGCCCAATTGAGTGCTGGATGCGGTTTTATCGAACAATTACCAGAGAAGGGGGTTAAAGTCGGTTTTTACATTTATACCCACGTAAAATTATGGGATCTTTAGCTGATAAGTTACGAGGTTTTGGCCTGGTGAAAGAATTTAGTTGTGAAGATCCAGGTACTACGGTATTATTTTCTTCGGAGGTCGATGGACTTGGGAATGTGTTTATATTTTTATTAAGTTTTTATAGTATCACTGTAATTTCGGGATCTCTTTTCTCTAACCTACTTTCATACCAAGAAATTTCCCTTCCAGCAGTCTTAATGCGGGCCTGATGCCCGCAATCATACTTTTTTCTAAATAAATTTTTCTTTTGTCGGCAAATATTTTTTTGGCTTAAATTAATTCAGGAGGAGATCTACTTTGAACGATTACAATGGTGAAACAGACAGATTTGCTACATCGGCAGTTCACGCTGGGAAAGAAGCGGTCGAATCGGAAGTTAGGTCCTGTGCGGTCCCGATTCATCAGACGGCTTCTTACCTGCTCGGCGATACACAGAGAGCTCAAAGGTTGTTCGCTCTAGAAGAAAAAGGCGATATCTATTCCAGGATATCCAACCCGACGAACGCGGTATTTGAGGAAAGGCTTGCTTCTCTTGAAGGGGGAGTCGGTTCCGTGGCGACCAGTTCGGGCATGAGTGCGCTTAACTTAATAGTTTTTACGCTTATGGAAAGCGGACAGAATCTGGTGACTTCTTCCAATTTGTACGGCGGAACTCATACTTACTTTACTCATAGTCTCGAGAAATACGGAATGGAGGCGAGATTTACCGAAACCGACTCTCCCGAAAGCTTTGCTGAAAAAATCGACGACGAGACTCGGTTTCTTCACCTCGAAACGATCGGGAATCCGTCGCTGGACGTTCCCGACATAGAGGCAGTTGCGGAGGTGGCTAACGAAGCTGATGTTCCTCTGGTAATTGACAATACTTTTGCCACTCCCTATCTCTGTAAGCCATTCGAGCACGGTGCAGATATAGTCTGGCATTCTACGACAAAATGGCTTAACGGGGGAGGGACCACTATCGGAGGTGCCGTCGTGGATTCCGGCGACTTCACCTGGGAATCGGGAGATTTTCCGGGATTGACCGAGGATGATCCGAGTTACCACGGTGTTAACTTCCGGGACCGGTTCGGGGACGCGGCTTTTATCAATAACTTGAGGGCGAGAGGTTTGAGGGACCTCGGCTCGATTCAGAGTCCTTTCGATACTTTTTTGAACCTCAAAGGTCTGGAGACGCTTCCCCTGCGAATGGACAAACACTGTGAAAACTCCAGGGTAATTGCCGAATTTTTGAAGGAACATCCCGGAGTTAGCTGGGTCAATTATCCCGGTCTCGAGTCTCACGAGACCCACGAACTTGCCTCTCGCTACTTGGAGCACGGATACGGAGGAGTAATAACGTTCGGAATAGAAGGTGGTTACGAAGCCGGCGTCGAGTTCATGGAAGCAGTTGAACTTATATCATTCCTGGCGAACGTTGGGGACGCGAAATCCCTTATCATTCATCCTTCGAGCACAACCCACCAGCAGTTGAGTGAGGAGGAGAAGAAGTCCGCTGGAATCACGGACGACCTACTGAGGTTAAGTGTTGGCATAGAGGACCCGGAAGATATTAAGCAGGATCTGGGTAGAGCTCTGGAGCAAGCCGGGCAAACTAGGTAGATTAACAGGATCGAGGGAATGGGTAATTTATGATATTCCACACGAACGGAAGACGGTGAGTTAACGGGAAAACTTCGGTGCCCCTTACAATTTATCGATCCCGAGCCGATAATTAAACGATGTTTAAATTCGAGCGATTAGGAAACGAATAAATTAGGGGGTATTAACCATGGCCGAAAACCTTACTGATAAGCAATGCGAACCCTGCGAGGGCGGGGTTCCGCCTCTTGAAAGTCACGAAGTAGAAGAGTTATTGACCGAAGTTAATGGGTGGGAGTTGTTGGAAGGTTCCCCTCCCAAAATTCAGAAAGAATTTAAGTTCAACGATTTCTCCGAAGCGATGACGTTCGTCAATGATTTGGCGGAAGTTGCTGAGAACGAAGGACATCATCCGGATATAGATATATCCTACAACGAAGTCACGCTTCAACTCTATACCCATGCGATTGACGGATTACACGAAAACGACTTTATTCTAGCCGCCAAAATAGACGATCTCGTTGCATAGTAATCAAGAACCGGGAATGGTTTATCACCGTCCCGGTTCTTTATTTCATTAATTTGAGCCGGTAAATTTCCCTTAAGCCCTCTCTTTTTTCAATAGGAAGAGGTTGGGTTTATTTAATTTCCGATTTGTTTCGAGATTTTCTTTCCAAGTTCGAACCCATTCTCGAGCTGATCTTCGCTCGGATTGCCGTTAAATTGCACCGGAGGCGAAACTAGGTCCCAGTTTAGAGACTCCACGGTGTTCTTAATTTGTCTGGCGGAACCGCCTCCCCAGCCGTAAGAGCCGAATACACCCGCTACCCTGTCCTTTAGTTTCTTTTTCTCCGCTATTTCAAGAAAGTTACTTATCGGGGGGAAGGCTCGCGATTCGTAGGTAGGTGAACCGATAATTAACCCCCTTCTCTTCCAGGCTGACGAGAGAAGATAGCTCGGATGAACCCTGGAGGCATCGAGGACCTTTAAGTTATCGAGACCGCCTGATTTTGCACCCAGAGCTACCTGTTCGGTAACCTTTTCGGTGAAGCCGTACATGGATCCGTAAACTATCGTAATTCCCGGAACCGCCCCTCCGCTGCTGTACTTATCGTAGAGTTCAACGATCTTTTCTGGTTTCTCTCGCCAGATCGGTCCGTGAGTGGGGGCAATAGTTCCTATATCCAGACCTTCAAGTTTGCTCAGGGCACCCTGGAGAGTGGCACTATAAGCCCCGACTATGTTTGATAGATAGCGAATTGCCTCCTCGTAGAATTCCTCCGTATCCAGTTGATCGTCGAATATCCCCCCGGATAGAGCACCATAGGTCCCGAATCCATCCCCGGAAAACAGCGTCTCTTCCTTCGGGATATAAGTCATCATGGTTTCCGGCCAGTGAACGAAGGGTGTCTCGACGAACTTGAGAGTATTCGTGCCCAGATCAAGCGTGTCGTCCGTTTCAACTACTTTGACATTCTGAGTTATTCCGTAGAAGCTTTCCAGCAATTCACTTGCCTTTTCCGTCCCTACGAAAGTAACTTCTGAATTTATCCGTCTGAGACTAGGAAACGCGCCCGTATGGTCCGGCTCCATATGGTTTATGATAACGTAATCTAAGTCTTCAGGAGAAGTAAGTGAGTCGACATTTTTTAGAAATTCCTCCGTAAAACCTCCTTTTACTCCATCTATCAGCGTCGTCTTCTCGTCCTTAATGAGGTAGGAGTTGTAACTTATGCCGTCAGGAATCGGCCAGTAATTTTCAAATAAGTCGTTTTTCCGGTCGTTAACACCGACCCAGTAAATATCGTCTTTTATCTCGTGTACCATATTACCACCTAACCTTTAAAAAATTGGTAAATCAATTTTGTTAAATAAATTCTAGGATAAAAGTACCGAAATTAGAAGAAAAATACCTGGAATTTATCGGCTCCGGTCTACCCGGACTTTTAGGTTATTCAACCTGTTTAAATCCCCAACTCATCTAACTTCTGGCGAGCTTGTTTGCAAAACTTTCAGATACTCCCCTATAATCATATTTAAGTGGAAGTGATTTTCAATTTTTAGTTAAATTCTTTATAGGAGGTTAGCATGGCAAAATACAAATTGAAGTACGACAAAGAGGCGTGTCAGAGCAACTTCGTTTGTACAGCTGTAGATCCCGAACATTTTAAAGAGGGCGAGGACGGTAAAGCAGAGCTGATTGGTGGTAGCTCGGAGGACGGCGTTTTCGTGCTTGAAGTCGGGGAAGATGGCAAGTCGGCCGCGGAGCAGGCTGCAAACGGTTGTCCGATGTTGGCTATAGAGCTTGTGGACAGTGAAGCCGGGGAGACTATTGCCCCGTAAGGATATAAGTTTGGTTTGAGTCTAAAGACCAATATAACAGGAGGTAAAAATGTCCGAAAAAACTTGTGAAGAGGACCTGTTTTGTGGCGTAAATAAAGCAGAGACGGACAATCCAGACGAAATGTCGGCACTGGAGAAAAAGCATACAGTGATAATAGATGCACCGGATAGTGTAAAAGAAGGTGAAGAATTCGAAGTTACGTTACGGGTTGGCGAGTACAAAGAGCATCCAAACGAAGTTGGCCATTTTATCGAATGGATGGAACTCTATTCCGGCGACACATTTTTGGCAAGGCTGGACTTGAGTCCTGAAAAATCCCATTACGTGATGAAGACAACTGTTAAACTGGATCACGCTCATCCTCTCAGGGGTCGAGCAAAGTGCAACCTGCACGGCCTGTGGGAAAGCGAAAAAGAGGTAGAGGTGACTTGACCTCTGGAGTGATTCGATTGAGTGGAGGTAGGCGATATATCTCATCCAAGGATATATCGCCCTATCCATTTTTATATTTATTGAATAAACTGGTTTAGTTGTCGAACCGACAAATCGGTCCAACTACTACACGAGGTGAGGACCATGAAATTCGAATGTTCCGAGTGCGGAGAAATTATTTACAGTCGAGAAGAGGTAAACAGTTGCCCCGGTTGTAACTCCAACCTTGAGGACAGGACTCCTGGGGCAAAAGAAGTGGAGTGCCCTGTAAGTGGAGACTCGGTCAGACAGGTCAATGGAATACCCGATTGTAACCACTTTAAGATGACTAATTCTGTCGGTTCGCGTTGTACTTTTGGTGAACTCCCCGCCAGGTGCCAGTCTTGTGGGCTACCTTTCTACAGCCCCAGAGTTGGAGTCTCTGCAGGGTAACTGCGTGAGCCTGGCGGTGGTTTGAATTTCAGGGAGGTTTTATGAACAAGAACGATATGACCATACTCATCGGGGGAGACGCCGGTCAGGGGATACAGTCAACCGGCAATGGCTTCATCCAATCTCTGACGAGAGCAGGATTGTCCCCATTTGGTAGACAGGACTATCGCTCCCGGATCAGAGGTGGCCATAATTTTTTCGAGATAAGAATTTCTGACGAGCAGATATACACTCACACGGACGGTGTCGATCTGCTGGTTGCCCTCACCAAAGATTCAGTCAAAAAACACCTGGACGAAATTGTTCCCGGGGGAGGGATTCTCTATAACGAGGATTTTGACCTGGAATCCGGTCTGCTTGACGGTCGTGACGTAGAAGCTTTCCCGGTGCCTTTCACCACCATTGCTACGGACGAAGGAGGAGCGAAGGTCATGGCAAATACCGCAGCAATTGGTGCCGTGGCAGGTCTGACCGATTTTGATACCTCTTTCATAAAGGAAATAATAAAGAAGAATTTCGCGGTGAAAGGAGACTCCGTTGTGGAGAACAACGTCAGTGTAGCCGAAGCAGGCAAGGAATACGTCGAATCCAAGGGATACGAATTTGATTACGAGCTTTCTCCACTTTCGGGAAAACCGGACCGGATGGTCATTGACGGGAACCAGGCTTTTGCCCTCGGAGCAGTCACGGCGGGCTGTAATTTTGTTTCCGCCTATCCGATGACTCCCTCCACTTCCATTCTGGAATGGATAAGTAAGCACTCGGCTGAATTAGACATAGTTACCAAACAACCGGAGAGCGAATTGGCTGCGATAAATATGGCAATAGGCGCCGGACACGTTGGAGCCCGACCCCTGGTTACTACTTCCGGCGGCGGATTCTCGCTAATGGTGGAGGCATTGGGACTCGCCGGTATTACGGAGACGCCTATAGTTATCGCGGAGGTCCAGCGTCCCGGACCGAGTACAGGTCTGCCGACCAGGACTGAACAGGGGGATCTTCCTTCAGTCGTTTTTGCTTCTCAGGGGGATTCGCCGAGACTCGTACTGGCGCCAGCAACCATTGAGGAAGCCTTTCAAGCAGGAAAACGTGCTTTCGATCTGGCTGAAAAGTACCAGTTGCCAGTGGTAGTGCTAAGCGATCAGCATCTCGCCGATTCGATACGGGCGATACATCCCGATGAGTTCGACGTCAGTTCGGATATAGACAGGGGAGAGTTCTTATACGAGGAAGATCTTGAAGAACTTGAGGGTGATTATCTCCGGTACAAATTCACCGAATCCGGGGTTTCCCCGAGAGCTGTTCCCGGAAATAAGAAAGCAGTTTACAAAACTACGGGGAACGAGCACAACCAGCGCGGGGAAATAACGGAGGATTCGGAAATCAGAACCAGGATGATGGATAAGAGGATGAAGAAGGTCGATACAGTACTTGAGTCCGAATTTTCCGGTCCGTTACTCTATGGCCCGGAAAATGCCGACATCACGTTTGTTGGCTGGGGGTCGACCTATGGTGCGATCAGGGAAGCCGTCGATAGATTGAACGAAAGCGGAACGGAAACGAACTTCTATCACTTCAACGAAATCTGGCCCCTGGAACCGGGCGAGGTAGAAGATATCCTGGAGTCCTCAAACAGGGTTATATTTGTCGAAAACAATTTTTCCGGACAGTTAGCAAGCCTGATAAAGCGGGAAACCGGGGCCGAGACGTCTGGCAGGATACTTAAATACGATGGGCGACCATTCACGCCGGAAACAATTCTCGCGGAAGTTCGAGACCAGGAGGAGGTAGAATAAGATGAGCGAGGAAGTTTCATTATCCGATTATCAATATCCGACTGAGCCGACATGGTGTCCTGGCTGTGGGGATTTTGCGATTTTACGTAGCGTGAAGGCCTCTCTCACAGAGATGGGCTTAGCTCCCCACGAAAGCCTGATTGTTACCGGTATCGGTTGTGGGAGCAAGTTGCCCCATTACATGAACGTAAACGGCTATCATTCCATTCACGGGAGACCGGTCCCGGTAGCGACCGGGGCAAAGATGGCGAACCCCGATTTAAATGTCGTCGTTACCGCCGGTGACGGTGATAGTTACGGGATCGGGGGTAATCACTTCATGCACGCCTGTCGGAGAAATATTGGAATTACCCAGATCGTCGAAGATAACAAGGTTTATGGGTTAACTAAAGGTCAGTATTCTCCCACTAGCCACCAGGGTTTCGTCACGAAAACCAGTCCCGAGGGATCGATCGAACCGCCCGCGAGACCAATTCCAACTGCCTTAACCAGTGGTGCGACGTTTATTGCCAGGGGGTTTTCGGGCAAAGTGAACCAGTTGACTGACATACTCGTAAGTGCGATGGAACACGAAGGTTACGCTCTGGTGGATATACTCCAGCCCTGTGTAACTTTCAACCCCGGTCGGTCGTATGACTTTTACAATGACCTGGTTTACGACCTGGATGATGATTACGATCCAACGGATCGAGAAGCTGCTGAAGAAAAAGCAAAGGAGTGGGGAGATAACATCCCGTTAGGAATAATTTATAAGGAAGATAAGCCGACTTATGAGGAACAGGTACCGGCGCTCTCGGAAGGCCCGATTGTGAACCGTAGCCTCGACCCGGAGAAGCGAAGCGGGGTAGATCTCGAAGAGCTGAAGCAGGACTTTATCTGAGATCTGATGTTTGCCAGAGATAGCGAGCCCCGCCTGATAGGGCGGGGCACGTTTATTTGACGTTTTCGAAACAAATCGGTGCGATGTGTTGGCATTGAAAATCCCGGACTTTAGTGCTATATTAAACTTGCGTTAATTCGCCCTGCAATTATTCATCTTTTTTCGGGACGTGGCGCAGCTTGGTAGCGCGCGCGCATGGGGCGCGCGAGGTCGCTGGTTCAAATCCAGTCGTCCCGACCAACTATGGCTGGTAGATTAGAAGTTATAACCGGTTGCATGTTTTCCGGCAAGAGCGAGGAATTGATCCGGCGCGTTGACCGGGCAAATATCGCCGGACAAACGACCCTCCTTTTTAAGCCCCATCTAGACGATCGCTACAGCAAGAACGCGGTAGTGACTCACTATGGCAGAGAGTTCGAAGCAAACCTGCTGAAAACCGGGGAAGAAACCTTACCCAGTCTTGATGAGGTTGCCGGACCCGAGGAGCTAGAAGATTCGGACATAATTGCTTTCGATGAGGGTAATTTTTTTGGCGAAGACCTTACCTCTCTTGTATTGAAATTGATCGGCAAAGATAAACGAGTCATAGTGGCTGGCCTCGATCTTACTTTCGCGGGCGAACCATTCCATCCCATGCCCAGGTTGATGGCTGAAGCGGACAGGCTGGATAAGCTGCACGCGGTTTGTACCGAATGTGGCGATGCTGCAACAAGGACTCAAAGGCTTATAGACGGAGAACCGGCGCCAGCAGACGACCAGGTCATTAAGGTCGGAGGTAAGGGCGCTTACGAAGCTCGTTGTCGGGACTGCTGGGAGCTGGGATAACTAACTACCTCCGGGCTTACCGGGCCGAGAAATTTCCGACTCGCGTGCTC
>CAZYPS010000077.1:0-8491 GCA_964649445.1 uncultured Thermotogae bacterium
TTACATTTACCTGGGGAGACCTGGGCGCACTTGCACAGGACGAGGAATCTTACGACGTAAAGGGTAAGATTGGTGTTTCGGTCTTGCCGGGTACCGAAGAAGCTTACGACCCGATTGAGGATGAATGGGTCAGCTTCGAGGACCCAAACGTCGTCGGTAACAATATCGGTGGATCCTGGCACGGAGTCATCTCCACCTACTCCGACAACCCGCAGATGACTTACGACTACTTTGCTTTCATGTCCCGGATAGACAACGCTTTCTGGAACCAGATGCGTGGCTGGACGGGCGTAGACGTTGGACGATCATTTGCTTTCCTAGAGGAGCATGGCGGTAGCGCAACTGTTGAAGACTTTACCGAACAGAACTGGAACGCAAGCGACGCCAGAGAGATGTCAAAAGGGTACCACGACACGTTCTTCGCCGATCAACAGTTCAACCTGCTACGTATTCCTGGTGCCGAAGAATACGCTCGGGCAGTGGACGTTCTGGTGTCCGAGGTTCTATCCGGAGATTCGGATCCCGAAGCAGCGCTGAACAAATTAGTGGAGCGATTCGAAAACATCACTGCAAGACACGGCAGGGAATCGCAGAAGGAATACTACGAACAGATGTTGGGAGAATAGAGCAAAATCCACTGATTTTTAACGATAGGCCCGCGGATGGGAAGTCCTCATCCGCGGGTTTTAATCTATAGAAAAGTGATTGTAGTGGGGTGAGACCTTGGCCGGGAAGAGTAAATACGCAAAATATATTTTTTTGCTACCTGCACTTTTATGGGTTCTGGCTTTCGTCCTTTATCCGGTGGTAAATTCCTTTTCCTTGAGCTTTGTTCGTTATACGCTGGGACGGGGTCGAGAGGCTTTCGTTGGGGTCCAGAATTACATTGATATATTCAACTCCGGGGAGTTCTGGTTCACGCTAAGAATCACGATATATTACGTACTGATTACCGTAACTCTGGAAACTCTGATTGGACTTTTTCTGGCGTGGATAGTTAACAAGCGGATTAGGTTTCAAAACTTCTTTCGGACGATTTATACATTGCCAATATTTACCACCACAGTGGCCGTAGGTTACCTTGGTGTAACGATATTCCACGAGACCGGTGGACTAGCGAATTGGGTCCTCGGGTTTTTTGGGTTGAACGTGGCTTGGCTGTCTGACTCCGTAGGGGCTTTTACAAGCTCCGTTATACTCGATATCTGGCGCTGGACTCCATTTGCTTTCATCATACTTCTGGCCGGTCTACAGGGGGTGTCCAAGTCTCGCTACGAGGCTGCGCTCCTTGACACTAACTCTTCGCTAAAAATTTTCCGATACGTAGAGCTGCCTTCCATCAGATTCAGCCTTCTTCTGGTTATAATGCTGCGAATGGTTCGAGCCTTTAAGGTATTTGGCCTCCCGTTCTCATTGACTGGAGGAGGGCCCGGTCGCTCAACAGTCTTTTATACACTACACGTCTACCGGACATCGATGAAGTTTTTCGACTTCGGACACGGAGCAGCTATGGCATACGTGCTGCTTGTGATAGTCATGATCGTAATATTTCAGCTATTCAGGTTGCTCCGGGAAAGCTTTGCGATGGAGAGGTGAGGAAAAATGTTTAAGTTCATGAGCAGGACGAAGAAAACCTTGATATATGTAGTATTGGCCCTGACTACCGTTTGGATGTTGGTCCCTTTTCTCTGGGCTCTGAGCAATGCTTTTAAACCTGAGTCTCTTCTGTTTGAGCCCGGAGCAGCCGTGCCGTTTCTGCATTATCAGCCCACTTTAGAACACTGGCACTTCGCGCTTTTTAGACAATCTATCTTAAAGGGTTTGTTAAACAGCTTGACTGTAAGTATTGGAACTACCGCGGTGGTTCTGGTAATCGGCACGATGGCTGGTTACGCGCTGGCCAGATACAGGTTTTCGATTATCCAGAATAAGGATTTGACTATCTTTTTCCTTTCTCAAAGGGTTCTTCCACCGGTAGTGGTCCTTATACCTTTCTTCATTATTCTTATGAGGATCAACCTGGTCGATACCAGAATTGGTCTAATTTTGGTTAACGTTACGTTCAACTTACCGTTCGGAATTTTGATTATGAGGAGCATCTTTAACGAAATTCCGAAAGCTATAGAAGAGTCCGCTTTCGTGGACGGGGCAAATGATTACCAGGTATTCTGGAGAATCGCCTTACCTCTGGCGAAGAACGGGCTGCTGGCGACTGCTCTGATCGTTTTCGCCTTCTCGTGGAACGAGGCGTTATTCGCGTTAACGCTAACTGGAGCTAAAGCCCAGACTCTGCCGGTGATGATACTCAGCGCTAGAAGTACAAGAGGAGTTCGGTTCGGTTTCGCCGCAGTAAATACGATTCTTGCCATAGGGCCGCCGATAATTCTGACTATTTTCCTCCAGAGCAACCTGGCCAGAGGGCTTACATTCGGTGCTTTGAAAGAATAAGCTGATTTTAACGGCAAATTTACTCGCCATGACTTACATATTAACCGTCCACCTTAACTAGCTGGTGAACTTTTTCCTTTAGAGCTTAGAGGTTAATTAGTCGGTAAAGCAGGTATCAGAGGCGGTTAATGAAGATAGGTAATTAAGCGAGAAGTCGGTGGAAGTCTGGAGCTATATTTAAGCAGGTTAGACGAACGAGCCTGGCAAAAAGTTGGTTTAAAAAGGAGGTAAATAATGTCGTTTAGCTACGACCTTGCTGAATTCATAGACTTTAGAGACCGAGAGGAGTGCGAACGAGTTAGAAATATCTCAAAGGAGGAGCTTACCAGCCACGAAAACGAGGATTTTAGTATCAGGATTATAGAAGATCCCGGAGATTTCTACTTTGAGTTTGCCCTGGATATAGTTCGCAGGATCATGGAAGCGAATAGGGAAAATCGTGATCTCGTGGGGATTTTTCCGGTAGGTCCAATGCCCCAGTACCCGCTGGCAGCGCGGATGATAAACGAGTTAGGAATATCCTGTAGCAATCTCCATATATTTGCAATGGACGAATACGCCGACCAGGACGGTAATACGGCTCCTGTAAGCTGGCCCGCTTCCTTCCAGAGAGCGATGTTAGATTCTTTTATAAAGCCACTGGACAAGAACCTCCGTCCTCCGATGGATCAGGTTCACTTTCCTACTACTGAAGTTATAGATTCTTATTCTTCAATGATGGAGGATCTGGGAGGGGTTGATATCTGTTACGGGGGAATAGGATGGTGTGGTCACATTGCTTTTTGGGAATCGCACCTCTGGAAAGAGTTCGGAGACGATCTGGAAGCCTACAAGAAAGCTGGACCCCGAACAGTGGAACTTCACCCAATGACTATTATGCAGAACGCTTTACATTCTTTTGACGGCGACTGGTCTCAGGTACCACCGAAAGCCAATACGATCGGCCCGGCCCAGATTTCTGGAGCGGATTATCGCAGCTTCTGGCTCGATGGAACTCTTGGAGGGGGGATGAGCTGGCAGAGGTTCATCGCCCGACTGGTTTCCCATGGACCAGTTACGACGAAAGTACCTGGATCCATTCTCCAAACACTACCCGGCACATTAACCATTCTGGGTGGGGTTGCGGAGAATATCGAAATAGAGATGCACTAGAAAAAACAGTTAGGATTGAAAGATTCAATTTGAATCCATAACTATTTGATAATTTCTCTAAAGTTTAGATGTTGAACTGTCTGTGGCCACTCCAGAGGTTGAAGAACCGACCCCTGGAGTGTTTTATTTTTTAAGCTAATACGGAAATTTGAGCAAAACCTTTCCCCTCCTTGCGGGCGTTGAAAAACCTCGGTTCGTTTAATTATATCCTAACTTTTTTCGCCGCCTCGAACATCGCTACCACGTTCTCCGCCGGCGTATCGGCCTGGATGTCGTGAACAGAGGTAACTACATAACCCTCAGGACCGAGTTTTTCTATTCTGCTTTCTACTTCTTCTATCACGTCTTCCGGGGAGCCATTGGGTAGGACCTCTTTAGTGTCTATACCGCCCCAGAAGCAAAGCTTGTCGCCGTAATCTTGGTTTAACTTTTCCTCGTCCAGGGCTCCGGGCTCGATCGGGTTGAGGATGTCGACACCGATCTCTACCAGATCACCGACGAAGTCGTAAATGTTGCCGTCCGAATGGTAGAGCAACTTGGCGTCTGTCATCTCCTTTATGGACTGAAAGTACCTTTTCTGATATGGTTTGACCATTTCCCTGTAGGTATCGGCGCTCATAATGGTTTTGTCCGAGGTTGCCAGATCGTCGCCGACGAAGACTATATCGAGGTATTGACCTACTTCGTCCAGGAAAAACTCGTACCGTTTCGTCTGGTAGTCGAGCATACCCTCCAGTAATTTATGGGCGAACTCCTTATTGGAAACCAGATCCATAAGGAAGCTGTCGAGCCCTCTGAGGTACCAGCACGGCTCGAAGATGCCGGTCTCGACCATATCCCCCACTATAGCGTATGCCCCTTCTTCGTGGAGGCGTTTCGCTTTTTCCTCGAGGTCGTCCGGTAGCCCCTCCGGATCGTAAGGATTGGGCCACTCGTAATCTTCCAGGTATGCTATATCCTTATCCTGAAGCGGGAACTCGACCATGTCGTAGTAGAGACCACTGGAGGTCCGTTTGTACTTAATTCCGAACTGATTTATGTACGTACTTCCGTCTATTTTTTCCTTTACAACGTCCGACGGGGAGTTTCCGTGAACACCCCGGGTATCTATTCCAAGCTCTTTCAGAATCCGATTGTTGACCTCAACGATCTGGAAGTTGTCCATCATCAGTTCATCCTCGGTCTCTACCGAGTATTTCTCCTTCAACCCCTGATAAGCTTTTCTAGCAATTGTCGTGCAGTTGGTCGAGCCGAGATCAATTGGAATCCTATCAGGCTTTTCTCCGTTTACCGCCTTCATAACTCTTTCTTTCGAGCGCATTTTATCCCCCTGGATTAGAAACTGCCCCGGGTTTTAGCCCTAGGAGCAGTCTATTTATTTTTTCTATCTGTTTTAACCCACGAGTTAACCCAGGTTTCTTTTCGTGAATTCCAGAGCTTTCCTCGCTTCTTCGTCCAGGTCCACGCCCTCGGACAGGTCTCGCCAGAGAGCGATGTCCTGGGCGATATCTCCTCCGGGTATCACAAATGGTTCCATAACTAATCGGCCCTCGTAACCGATTTCTTTTATCGCGTTGAAAACTTCGTCCCACGGAATGTGGCCACCCTGGCCCGGGGGTTTGCGGTTGTTTTCCCCTATATGAAAGGAGCCCAATTTGTCACCAACACGTTCGAGTGCCTCGAAGAAGCTGTCCTCTTCGATATTCATGTGGTAAGTGTCCAGTAAGATATTACAGTGAGGGTGATTTACCTCGTTCACGTATTCCATTGCCTCTTCGGCGGTATTGATGAGAAAGTGTTCGAACCGATTTACAGCTTCCATATTACAGGAGACGTCGTGTTTTTCGGCAGTATCCATTACTTCTTTCATACTTTCCGTGCTTCTTTTAAAGTGGGCTTCTTTATCTAACTCGTCCGATCCAAAAGGTGCTCCCCATGCTCCATAAAGAATACCGGAAAAGCATTTTCCTCCCAGTTCGTCGATCATTTTTATGAGGTTTTCGAGATAGTCTATCCCCTTTTGCCGGACTTTAGGATCCTCCGAGGATATGTCCCTGTCTTTCCGCATACCGAGGCTAAAAGTTAATTCGATGTCGTTCTCTTCCGCTGTTTCTTTTACTCTGGTCAAATAGTCGTCGGATTTGTCATCCAGTGTTGCCGCATAAATTTCCAGAATGTCGAACCCCAGATCCCCTGCTTTATTGATGTAAGGAATAACATCTGCTTCCATATTTTCAAGCCAATAAGCGTAGTAAATACCGATATCGTTCATAATAAACCTCCTTGCGGAACGATGAAAACTTCCCGCAGAACAGTTATAAATCACTCACAAGCTTCCGACTGTTTGCTAAATATGATAGTACCAATAATCATCAGCGAAATATCAAGTTCGAAGTTGAAGCCCGAAAAATCATCAACTTACATGGACTTTTTGAATAGCTCTTTTACGTCTTGCCTGTCCGGCATTACCGGGTTGTGTTCAATATCTCCTTTCATGTACTCAAACGTTCCTTCCACCATGGATTCTATAGAAGAATCCTCTACTCCTAACTCACCTAACCCTTTGTCCAGGTCAAGCTTTTCGAGAAGATCTTTTACGGCTGTTACGGATTTTAGAGCATCCTGTTTTTGACCAGTTATTTCGTCTATCTCCTCAAATTGTTTGGCGATCGTCGAGTATCTTCTCCTGGTTTTTTTGTCTCCGTGTTCGATATTGTATTTCATTATTGGTATTGCGACGGACGCTAACCCCTGAGCGTGAGAGACCTCAGGATAATGACCTGAAACAGCGTGTTCCATGGCGTGTCGCAGGCCGGTACTGGCTAAAGTGTTGGAAAGACCGGCAAAAGTGTCTGCTACGGCCATCTTTTCTCTGGCTTCGAGGTTATCCCCATCATTATAGGCCAATGGTAAATATTCGCTAACCAGTTTGATCGCTTCTTTGGCATAAGGGTCGGCGGTCGGGTGGTCTCCCTTCGAAACGATGTTTTCCGAAACGTGGGAATAAACGTCGAAACCGGTGAGAGCCGTCAATTTTGGCGGCATCTCCAGCAATATTTCAGGGTCTACAATGGAAACTTCCGGAAACATCGGAGGACCACCAAATCCGGGTTTCCCTCCGGTATCCGGATTCGTGATAACGGCGTAAGGTGTAACGTGGCTCCCTGTACCCGAAGTAGAGGTAACAGTAATGATTGGCAGGGTCTCCTCTGTAATTGGCTCCGCGTCATCTTTGGCCGCCGAAACGTAATCCCATATATCTTCGCTTCCTCCGTTCGGTTTATGTCCAGCCACTACCGCCATTGCTTTTGCCGCATCCATCGCTGAGCCTCCACCCAGTGCCACTACAACATCGCAATCATCTTCCAGGGCCAATCGTGCACCTTTGTTAACGGTTTCCGTGGTTGGGTTCGGTGTGACTTCGTTAAAGTGAGTATAGGAAAGACCCTCCTGGTTCAAATAATTTTTCGCCTTATCCAGAAAGCCCAGCTTTTCCATGCTGCTCTTTCCGGTGACAAGAAGAACGTTAGAGCCGTAATTTGCGACTTCTGCACCCAGCTGATTAAGTTTTCCTTCACCAAATAGGACTTTGGATTTAGGAAGAGAATGTAAAAACTCCATATTCTATCCCACACTCCTTTTTTGGAAAAATTTTTCCAGTTGAAGATCGAACTTGTAGTTTAGCTTACTGTAAGTATTTTATGTTTGTCTTATTTAGTTCAATAGACAATCGAAACCTGTCACCGTAGCTGTAATTTACGATTAGCGGTATTTTTACCTCTTCCGCGACCCTGATGGTAATTTTTTTTCTGCCAAACTCCTTTTCCGTTTCAAGATGATACTTATTTACTTTGATTTGTCGTTCCCCGACTTCGAGAATTCTTTCGCCCACTTGTTTGGATTCTTCAATAATCCCGGAAAAGAAAAGGTAGCTGTCTTTGTCTAGCTCTCGGGTATCCTGGTTGGCCAGATAAGGTAACCTGTCTATATTCCCCTCAGAACTGATATTAACCGTGTACGAGGATTCGGTTACCTTTTCGACAGTGTAGGTCAATATCCCGAGCAGGTAACCCAGTGGAGAGGGACCTTCGACGTTGTAGACCATTTTAGCACCGGTGAAGGGAAATTTTGGATCCTTCGTATCACCCAGGACCGGAGAGATTGTCGAGGTGATGAGCAGGGCAAAAGTAGCCAAAAAGGTTATAATTATAACTCGAACTATTCGATTTCTTCTTCGAGTCATAGTTCTTCTCTCGTTCTACGAACACCGTTCGAATTGAAGGCCTTTAGCCTGTTGCTGGCAATCAATTTGCTGGTTTCTTCAGTCTCTAATTTGGTTTCACCTTGATGGGCAAGCCTGGTACCAGTCACGTGAACCTCCTTATTACCTTGTTGCGGAAGTTTCGGTTTAATACAGCTGACAGCAGAAGTATCACTCCAACGATTCCCTGGAACCACTTTGATTCTATCCCCATCTGAATTACCCCTGTATTTATATACCTGAGCAAGAAGGTTCCAATGAAAGCACCTTCTACAGTCCCAATTCCACCGGTAAGGGAGGCTCCTCCTATCACGGCGGCAGCGATCATGTACAATTCCAGACCCATAGCGGTGTTGGTCATCGTTGCCCCGGCGGAGGTTGCGGATACTATACCGGCAAACCCGGCCAGAGTCGAAGTTAGAATAAACATGATCATTTTGGTTCTCTGAGGCTTTGATCCCCGGGCAAGAGCTGCTTCGAAGTTCCCACCGGCCGCGAAAATCGAATTCCCAAAGGGAGTTCTCTCGAGAACTATCCATAAGATTACGAAGATTGCAACCAGGAAGAGAAATTTCGAGTAAAACCAGCCTCCCGCCATCTTGACCCCGAAGACGTTGTCGAAGTAGTTTA
>CAZYPS010000078.1:0-8485 GCA_964649445.1 uncultured Thermotogae bacterium
CCCGTAACGTATCCCCCGAGATCAATTGGAACTCTATCCGGTTCCTCAAAATTCAGAGCAGATAGCACTCTCTCTTTTGAGTTCATTTCATCCCCCGTTTTTCTTGTCTCTATATTCTAATATCTGAAATTGATGCTTATATTTTTAAACCATTTAACAATCTCTTTCGTTTATTACTACCGATAACTGAAGTTATACTAAACGCAAAAGGACTATTTATCAAACCTTTTTAAAAATTATTACTGGCGTTGGCAGGTGTGAATTTTTAACGATGGAGGCCCCAACTAGATCTATTTCTATTGCTCGATTTTTAGATCTTATGCCCACTGTGTCTTTGAGATAAGGATTTTTTAACCCTTAAATGTATGAAGTTGTTGATCTAATTGGGTTTTTATCATCTCTAAAAACAACCGTTGTGAAGTTTTGATTAACTGGTAGATTTAGTAATGGTTCGAGGGGTTGATCCCGTTGACTCCATTTGGTCCGGGAGAAAGCAGAGGCGTTAAGTCCGGTCTATGAGGAATAGTGTACCTTTTTTCAGAATAAGTTTTTCGTAATGGTTTGGTCCTAAGACTCGAGAATACTAGGTTGCTTCCCTCTGGCTTAACGGTAATCCGTCGCATACCTTTTCCAAATAATCTCGGAAAGGTTATTTGAGCGGAGAACTTTTCCTTCCATTCTCGTGGTAGAACAATTGCTCCGTGCTTTAGATATCTTTTTGACCTGGTGATAATAATCGCTTTTCCCCTGTTAAGGTCTTTATATCCGTCATAACTGAAGGTCGAAAGCGTGGAACTTCTATCGATTAAAATATTTGAAAGGACGATGAACGCAAAAAAGAAAACTACCAAAAAAAGTATGGCTTTCGAACGCTTAAGGTTTCTCATTTAGTATCTTGTCTGAAATTAAACTCTGCTCAACTGTTGTTGTTAAATTTATTATACTACTACTGGAAAAATTGAGTCAAACTATTGTGTTGTTCGGGCCGTGGTTTTGAATAAGCAAACTCTTCTTAAAACAAACAGTCTATGTTTCCCGGTATAAGAGTTTCTTGGCAAAGCCGGTACATTTTCTGGTCTCGATCAAATTTAACTGTCAGTAGCTCAACCCCGAACCTGTATCCATTTTTAGTTTTGGGGTCGGAACCTATGATTGTTGGCAACCGGACAGACTCAAAGATGTCCAACCTGTTCAATTGCAGCAACTATTTCCTCAAGCTTTCGGAGATAAGTTATGAAAATAACGAATCAGAGTCTATTGACCGGAGCGAGGAACGCCAGTGGCTTGACCGTTATCATAGACGTATTCAGGGCTTTTTCCACCTGTTGCTATTTGATTGCCAACGGAGCAAAGGAGATAATTCCGGTCGGAGAGGTGGAAAAGGCGAGGAATATAAAAGAAGAGAACCCGGATTATCTGCTGGTCGGGGAAAGGGGCGGCAGGGAACTGCCCGGGTTTCAGTACAACAATTCACCGTCGCAACTGGTGAATGCGGACTTTTCCGGTAAAACGATAATTCTTACTACCAGCTCCGGCACCCAGGGATTGGTAGCGGCTCGAGCTGCAGACGAATTAATAACGGGTAGCCTCGTAAATCTCGAACCAGTTGTTAACTACATCAAGCAACAGGACCCCGAGAGAGTCAGTATCGTGCCTATGGGAAAAGGGGCGAAAGAGCCAGCCGACGAGGACGAGCTTTGTGCTCGATGGATGGAGAAGAAGCTGAGAGACGAAGAACCGGAGGATACCGACTCCGTATTAGAAGCGCTGAAAGAAGGCGACGGTAAGCGGTTTTTCAAGGAGGAAAATCAGGACTGGTCGCCGAAAGAGGATTTCTATCTTTGTACTGACCTCAACAGGTTCGACTTCGTAATAAAGGCTTATCGTTCCGCGAATGGAAATTTGGTTCTCCGAAAAGTTTGATGACTTGTTGTTTTTAGTGGATTAAAAGGATGTTCGGGGGGGAAGCAGTTAGAAACTCCTATGAGATACGTTCACATGAGTGGGAAAAGGATAGAAGAAGTTGCTAGTAAATCTTCTCCGGTTGTTTTGCTTAGTGAAAATAGCGGTAAAACAAAAGGGAGGGGTGAATGGGAAAAAGTTTTTAGTTTGAAGAAAAGTTTAATCTCTGGAAAATGTTATTGTTATGAATCGTAGGCAAAAAATATATCTTTTAAGTTTACTGGTTTATTTTTCATTTTCCGGGGGGCTAATTTACTATGCACTTAACAAGACAAGAGCTTTAGTTGCAGTAGGTTCTACATTTATCGCTGTTGGTGGATCTATTTTCTATTATTTATATCAGGAATATGTTGAACAACCCGAAATTAAGATCGTCGGCGATGGAGTAAAGTTTGAAAAATTCTTGCTGTTTAACTCCGATCCTGAAAAAGAAGTTAGGGGTTGGATGCAAGATGAAAGTCGAACACTTCCTTAGCTATTCAATAAGTCAAGTCAGGACAGGTCTAAATTTTCCACTGACAGGAAAGATAGCATCTATTTAAAGTGATTATAAAGGTTTCTGGTTTGCGAGTAGAGCATGAAATTTGGCTGTTTTCCCATTTTTTTGTGATGTCAGTGTCCAGGGGGCGGTAAATATGAGAAAAATAGTGGTATCATTAACCATATTACTAATTATTTTTGGGGCTTCAGTTATAGGGGAAGAGGAAATAAAAGTGCCTTTCAGCGCAGTTAAGTCGAGCTGTTATGGTCAAATCGATATGTCGAAGGAAGAATTTCTGTTGTCTGATATTGGTGAAGAGTGTGTGACTAAGAGTTGGTTCGACGCTAATCTGGAAGAACCACTAACACAAAATGGCCAACAAGAAGAACGGGTTAGTAAAGAGAATCAAAAAATCTCCTGGGAGGTGTATAAGGTCGATGATAGCTCTATTCCCTCAGCCGAGAGATTTGGTTATCGAGTTGTAATTAATGATCCAGTATCCCCGAACCAAATCAAGAGTATTGGTGAAGAGGTTATAGACAAGGCAAAGGAGGAAACACCGTTTAACGCATTAGACATTTGGTTTTATGACTATCCGCAATATGCTGAAGGCGGATATGTTTTGGCCTGGGCACGGGTTGCTCCTAATGGGGAATGGGCCAATGCAGTAAACGTAAATACTGGAGATTATAGTGAGATGGAAGTCATTTGGAAGGATATAAAGGAAAAGGATTGGGACGAGCGTTTGACACCCAGAGAAGCGAAAATTTGGGGCAGATGTGACGAGATACTTTGGGAAAATCCCGATATGTCTGAGGACGAAATTCTCGAACAGGTTGCTAAAGAGTTTGATGTGACCGTTGAAAAAGTGGATTCAATTACAACTAAGCAACTTCACTGGGTGTTCCAAGATTTGGACAACTAACTTGTTTAAAATAAGAATTGGATTTTTATAGAGTAGGTTAAATGGTTCAACGAATTACAGTTAATTAATTAGGGCATTTATAACTTCATGGACCTCTTCCTATTCTATGAAGTGTTATGTAAAGGGTATTTACCGCTAATTTTATTCGTGCACGAATTGAGGGGATATTCAACACGAGAAAATTTGGCGATAGAACAACTTGTCCAAAACGTGGTACAGGCATAAGTTTTACAAACTAACTGACGGACGCTGGCAGTGTGATTGTTCAACTTAGCGCTTTAATCCAAACTCTTTAATCCAGAAGGACCTATCCGTTAGAAACTCCTTTGTTCGGTTCTCGCGATTATCTCGTCCTGAAGCCCTTCGGTCAGGTTGACGAAGTAGTCACTATACCCGGCTACCCGGACGACCAGGTTTTGGTATTCTTCCGGGTTTTCTTGAGCTTCTCTGAGTAGATCCGCGCCTACGACGTTGAACTGGACGTGATGGCCGCCCATCCGGAAGAAAGCTCTAATGAGTTGGGACAGCTTGCTAATTTCCTTTTCTCCGTCGAGGAGATCGGGGGTTAGCTTCTGGTTCAATAGCGTCCCTCCTGTTTTGGCGTGGTCCAGCTTTCCGACGGATTTAAACACGGCGGTCGGTCCACGATTATCGGCGCCCTGGACGGGGGAAATTCCTTCAGATAGCGGCTGTTCGGCTCCTCTTCCGTCCGGCAGGGCTCCACATTTTTCGCCGAAATATATGTGAACCGTGGTCGGAAGCATGTTGACCCGGTGCGTTCCGCCCCGACCGTTCGGTCGTCCATCCACTCCCTCGAAGAAAACTTCGAAGGCTCGTTGCATCAAATCGTCGGCGTAATCCATGTCGTTACCGTACTTCGGTGTGCGTTTACTGACCTGGGATTGTAGGTTTTCGTAATCCCGAAAGTCGTCGTCGAGTGCTTCGACCAGTTCTGGTAAAGAGAAGTTTTCCCGGTCAAAGACGTTGAACTTGATTGACGTCAGCGCATCAGCCATCGTGCCGAGCCCGACGCCCTGGATGTAAGCAGTGTCGTAGCGTGCGCCCCCGGCGTTGTAGTCGGTGGCGTTGTCTATACAGTCGTCGATCAGCAGGGATAGAAACGGGGAAGGTAGATGCTCGGCGTAAAGTTTTTGGATCTTCTTGTTGCCCTCGATTTTTATATCCAGGAAATGGTTGAGCTGTGTTTTGTAAGCTTCGAAAAATTCGTCAAACGACGAGAAACTGGAAGGATTGCCTGTGGAGACCCCGATCTGGTTTCCCGTATTGGGATCGACTCCGTCGTGGAGAGTCAACTCCAGCACCTTGGGCATATTGAAGTAACCGGTTAGTATAAAGCTTTCCCTGCCAAAGGCTCCCGTCTCGACGCAACCACTGCAGCCTCCCCGTCGGGCGTCCTCGAGGCTCTTTCCCTGGCGGAGTAGTTGAGTAATTATGCTTTCGGCGTTGAAGATCGCCGGCTGGCCGAAGCCGCTTTCGACTATCTTCAGCGCTCTTTTGAGATACCTGTCGGGGTTTTTCTGGCTTACCTGGACCATGAAATTGGGCTGAATCAGCCGCATTGACTCGACTACATCCAGTACTAAGTAAGTCAGGTCGTTTACCGCGTCTTCTCCGTCCTCCGTCACTCCACCGACGTTTATCTTGGCGAAATCGGAGTAAGTATTGCTTTCCTGCGCCGTTACGCCCACTTTGGGCGGTGCCGGGTGGTTGTGGAACTTGATCCAGAACGCCTGGAGAAGTTCTTTTGCCATCTTCTCGGTAAGCGA
Source organism: uncultured Thermotogae bacterium (assembly GCA_964649445.1). GTDB lineage: Bacteria > Bipolaricaulota > Bipolaricaulia > M55B111 > M55B111 > JAGXLP01. The sequence continues at coordinate 5,156 of CAZYPS010000078.1, forward strand.
GCCGTCTTCCAGTCCTTTTGAATAGAAAGGATAGAGATGCTGGTCCAGCCTGCCGGGATTGAACGAGTCCCAGGGGTTGGTCTCAGTTATCACGCCGACGTGAACGAACCAGTAGTATTGGAGTGCCTCCCAGAAAGTCCAGGGTGGATTTGCCGGGACGCGGCGACAGATTTTCGCCATCCGCTCCAGTTCCGACTTTCGCTTTTCGTTCTCTTCGGTTTGAGCTTGTTTCTCGAGCTTGTCCGCGTACCGGCTGGCGTAGTCGATCAACGCCTCTGCGGCAATTTTCATTGCGTTTAGCTCTTCCAGCTTAGCTTGATAATTCGGATCATCGATGGAGAGGTTCTGTCTGGATGTCTCGATATCGACCATCAGATCCAGCATCCCCTTCCCGTATATTTTGTCCCCTAGTACCGTGTGTCCCGGTGAACGCTGTTCCATAAATTCGGTAAAAACACCCGCTTCGTAAGCTTCCTTCCAGTCTTCCGAAGTAGTTTCGAAGACCCGTTCGCGCATCGTCCTGCCTTTCCAGAATGGGATTATTTCTTGTCGGTAAACTTCTTTTGTCTCCTCGTCGACCAGGTATGGGTTCTTGTCGCGGCTGTCCAGGATATTGAGGTCCTCCAAGGTGTGGGTGCAAATTTCGGGGTAGGTAGGTACCAGTTTCGGCTCCGGACCTCTCTCGCCTGCTATCAGTTCCCCTGGCTGGAGCGAGAGTTTCTTGTTTTCCAGAATGTACTTTAGTGCCATTGCTCTGGTTTCAGGGCTGGATTTATTCGATAAGTCATTATCACGGTAGAATTCAGTTACAAGTACTGCCCTTTCCGGAGTTATTGCCGGCTTTTTTGTAACTGTTTGCTCGCGTAGGGTTGCTATTCTGGAGTTGACGGGAGCGATTTTGGACTGGCGCTCCTGGAGCTCTTCTTTAGGGTTCGCGCAGCTTATGGCTTGTTCGGTCATATCAACCTCCTACCTCAACCTCAATGCCGGTCTTCTCGAATTCGTCCGCGACAGTTTCTAACTTATTTTGATCAGGTGTGTCGACTCCGGCAAGCTCAAAGTCAAGATCAAGCTGGGAGTACTTCTTTTCGACGTCGTGGAAAGGCAAAATGCTAATTTTCCGGAGACCCGGTTTTTCCGATATCAATTGTTTGATGCCTTCGATGTTTTCTTTCCTATCAGTAATACCCGGAACCAGGGGAAATCTCAATTCAATTTCCTGGTTTTCGCCAGCCAGTAAATCCAGATTTTCGAGAATCTTCGAGTTACCGGCACCCGTGTACTGTTTATGTAATTCTTCGTCCAGCAGTTTTAGGTCAAATAAAAATAGGTCGACCAGTTCCGTTACCCGCTTCAATGTTTCTCCAGGGACAAGCCCGGAGGTATCGACCGCGGTGTGGAGCGATTCTTCCTTGCATTTTTTCAGCAGAGATTCGAGGAAATTGGGTTGGATCAGTGGTTCACCACCGGAAAACGTCACACCACCCCCCGATTCTTCGTAATATATCCTGTCTTTGAGGGCCTCGTCCATTACCGCTTTGGCGGTTGCTTCTTCTCCTATCAGATCGGAACTATCTTTAGTGAAGGGGTTAAGGCGAAAGGGGTTCCGGTAGCCGAGGGATTTTTCCGGCTCCGGATCGATGGATTCCGGATTGTGACACCATTTACAGTTCAGGGGACAGCCTTTGAAGAAAACCGTCGTCCTGATCCCGGGACCATCGTGAATAGCGTATTTTTTTACGTCGAATATTATACCTTTGGTCATTTAGAACCTGTCCAGTATTCCAGGTTTTACGATTTTCAGGATTGCCTGTCCTAATCTTTCTTCAACCATATAGCTTGAAACGAAAAGCAAAATTAAATAATTGACCCAAATTTAACTATAACGGAGACGGAAAAACCCGTCCATTTAAATTGGGGAGAAAGATCTGTATTGAGTTACCTCACCATCGTGAGAAACATCTTGAACTTATCGGTGGCTTCTATCCCGTGAGGTACGTTGGCCGGCATAATAATGGATTCCCCCTGGTCGAGGTCGTAGCCTTTGCCGTCGATCGTCACTTTTGTAGAGCCTTCCAGGACCTGGAGTATTGCGCTATGCGGTGAGGTATGTTCACTCAGGGTCTGGTCCTTATCAAAAGCAAATAGAGTGAGGGTCACTGCGTCTTTGTCGACTAAAGTACGGCTAACGATGGCTCCTGGTTGATATTTAACCAGCTCTCCGAGTTCAATTACCTGCCTCCCTATTTCGTCCAACTGGTCGTTATCTTTTTCCGCCATTTGGATCACCTTTTTGTTTTCTAAGAATTGGGACACAATTGTAATGTCCCTCCCCACGGAATTCCCAGCCTCATTCCAGTAGCTGTACTGAAGTCTTGAATTACGTGAAGTTATGAGTTGGCGTCCCGAAAAGGGATTTATAAAACCCCGACCGCAGCAAGCCGGGGTTTATTCGGTGAATTAGGCAATCAGAATAGGAATATATAACCGGCAACGGCGGCTACGAGTCCCGCTCCCGCTAACAGTACCGGGTCAAATCCTACGCCTGTCTTTTGTTCAACCTCACCCTCGTCGGGGGTTTCTGACTGGCTTCCCTCTCGAGCCGCGCTTCTTTCTCCGGCACTCGGCTCCAGGTTGTATAAATAATTTAACGCGTTGCCGAGCAGTTGTTTTGCTTCTTCGTTTTCGAAGTTCTCCGGGGTCAGCAGCTGTTCTCCCAGATAAATGGTTCTGTTGCCTTCGACGATAGCAGCGTTTTTATCCCGGGAGTGGGAAGGCTCTCCGCTGGAGTTGTTCCAGACTCCAATAACGTTTCCTCCATCCGTCGGGGAGTTAACCATAGCCCAGCCGCGCTCGTTTTCTACCCTGTTGGACAATCCCTGCCAGATTTCGTGATTCTTGGTTTTGCTGATATAAGCGTGTTTGCCCTGCTCCCAGGAAAAGGAGTTGAACTCTAGCCCTAACAGGTTTCCGAGCTGATAATCACCGTTTCCCACCTTCTCGTCGCTTTCGTCCCTGTAGGAAGCCTGCATAATTGCGAGAACTGTCCCTCCGTTTTCCACGTATCGCCTGACGTTTTGAACTTCTTTTTGGCTCATTCTCCTGGTATTGGGCAGTATCAAGGTTTTTATCTCCGAAAGGCGGGCAAACTTCTTTCTTTCCAGTTCTCCTGCCGGTTGATAGGCTTGCTCCAGATCCTTGTCGGAAAAAGTAACGACCTTGTATCCCTGGTTTCTGGCGAGCTGAACTAGATTTTTCATCTCCTGGAAGTAATCCCAATCCGGCGCTTTTAGGCCCATCTGGTTGTACCAGTCCAGGTTGTATCCACTT
>CAZYPS010000079.1:0-5727 GCA_964649445.1 uncultured Thermotogae bacterium
ATGGACCTCTTCCTATTCTATGAAGTGTTATGCAAAGGGTATTTACCGCCAATTTTACTCGTGCACGAATTAAGGCAATATTCAACACGAGAAAAATTGGCGAAAGAACAACCTGTCCAAGCTGTGGTTACAGGCATAAGTTCTACAAACTGTCAGACGGTCGCTGGCAGTGCAAACGCTGCGATAAGAAGTTTAGCCTGTTAACCGGTACCAAAATTAACAGGACAGAATTTAACTTGCAAGAGATATGAACTTCTGTTCTGGTTCGAGCTAGAACTTACATATCACAAAATAGCAAAACGTCTAGATGCTAATTACAGGAAGGTCCACAGGTTCTAGGACAATAGATAGACTAAGGTATGAAGAAGACTCTATTAAATGTCCAATGTCCAAACTAATACTTGACCTTCTGCCAGGTTTTCTCCTTCATTGAACGGTAAGCTGCATCAAGTACCTTGTTTACTACATAACCATCTTCAAAGTCTTCTCTGGGCTTTGTGTCTTTTTTCACACAATCCACAAAGTGTTTCATCTCCGCCTGATAACCGTAAGCAAAAGCTTCTTCGGGCAGCGGAAAAACCCAGCCCTGATCTAATTCTGCCTTTTCAACTATGTAGTCGGCTTCGGAACGGGTAAAGGCACTAATCGGTGTTGAACGAGTCACGTCAGTAAAGGTCGAACCCTCCGTTCCATAGATCTCGTTCCTCAGATCCAGTCCTCCCCGGGAAGACCAGCTCACCTCTACGTGGGCAATTCCACCACTTTCGAGTCGCATAATCAACAGGGCGTTGTCTTCCTGGTCAGTCTTGTCCGTATGAACGAGGTTCTCACCCCAGGCAAATACCTCAGTAATCTTGTCGTTCTTTCCGTAAAAGTACCTTGCCGCTTCCACACAGTGTGGTCCCATATCGAGTAAAGCCCCGCCGCCGGCAAGATCGCCGTCCCAGAACCAGTCGGCATGTGGTCCGGGGTGCGCCTCCCTGCTTCGGACCCAGTTTAACTTGCCTAGGCCGCCACCTTCGATCATCCTCCTTGCCTTAACCACCGCCGGTGCAAACACCTCGGTTTCGGCGTAGCCGTTAAAGACCCCTGCTTCCCTGACGGCATTCAACATGTTTTTCGCTTCCTCAGCATTTCGGCCCAGGGGCTTAGTACATACCATGTTCTTCTCCGCTTCGCTCAACTTAAGCACGACTTCCTCGTGGAGAAAATTCGGCAGCGCAATCAGATATAGATCTATGTCATTTCTTTCTATCGCTTTATCTATACTATTCGTTGGGTTCGGAATATCCCATTTTTCTGCAAACTCATTTGCTGCCCCCATATCTTTGTCGGTATTAAGGATTACTTCCTGGTCGGGTACATCCTTTAACCCCTCCATGTAAAAGTTAGCGACGAAACCCGAACCAAGCATGCCGATTCTCACTTTTTCGCTCATACAAATTCACCTCAAATATTTTGTATATTGAATCAAAATTTCTTCTACGATCAAACAGGGGATGGTCTAATAAGATCGAACTTGGATCTACTTCACTTTAAGCAGAATTTAATTTTTGCGGAAAATTCAATTAACGAGTCGGGCTTGTCTAAATGAACGCATAATGCCAGACTAGACTAAAGAGGAAAACATCAGCACTCGAATATTCTGCGAATTTAACTCAATAAAAGTTGATTAAGTTTTCTGAAGCCGCCCGCTATGATTGCGTATAGTTTTACTGAAAAATAAAAACCAGATGACCGGCATTCCACTTGACCGGTCATCTGGAGATATTTGAATTCTATTTTAATTACAAACTATGGAGCAGGTACTACCGGTTCCGGCAGTGGCATCTCCAGCCAGGACTTTACGTCTTCCTTGTCTGCGTCCCACGGAATTGCTACTTCTATGTTCGCTTGAGAGATCAACTGTGTCGGAGCCCAGTAGAAATGTCCGGGTTCAACTTCACCTTTAATAACACCGAGCAACAGGCGCAGTGACATAACGGACGCGATCGATGGTGGGTTTGCGTTGGTCAGAGCCAGGCTTCCGTCCCTTATCATGTCCAGACCGTAAGGCGCTCCGTTCATCGAGACCATTGTAACCTGATCCAGTTTTCCAGCGCGTTGCAGAGAAAGCATAGCTCCCCGAGCCATATCCTCGTTTTGCACGAACAAAACTTCGAGATCCGGGTGAGAGTTTATGATATCGGATGTAGCGTCTGCAGCTTGCTGCCTGTTCCAGTCCGCAGCGGGTTTTGCAACTACTTCCAGGTCTGGGTTGGCGCTCAATCCTTCGACAAACCCTTCCGTATATGCTTCCGCGTCACCACGTCCCAGAGCGCCCTGAATGATGGCAACCTTACCTTCATTGATCGTGACAGCCGTCCATTCTCCCAGCTTCTTCCCAAATTCAATCAGGTCAATCTGCATGAACCCGGCAGTATCTTCAAGGTATTCTTTTTTGTACCCGTACTGAATAAATATCGGTACGTCCCCTTTCTGGGCGGCATTGATTGCGGCTTTCTCGGAAGAAAGCGATACCGCATACATCAGAATTCCGTCTACGCCCCTCTGGATTGCATCCTGTACATTCGCTAGCTCTTTGCCCGTATCGTAGTTAGACGTGTAGGTTCGCATTTCTACCCCGAGTTCCTCGGCTGCCATTGAAGCCGCCTGAGTGCCGTACTGGTAGTATGCTTCACCGCTTGCCCGGATAAAAGCAATTTCGAGTTGATCCTGTGCTACCGCGGAGAAAAGAGCTCCGGAGACCAACCCAATAGCTAATAACAAAATAACCACTGATTTCATTCTCATCGTGGTTATGACCTCCTCAATGGGTTCGTACCCATCTATAGTCTTGGTTGAATATAACACAATTTAAAAGTACTTTCAAATATAATTGACGAAGAAACTAAGAACGAGAAAGCTCAAATTTTCCTTCACAGACTGTTTAATGAGCGGAAGTAAATTTAGTTTTCCGGGCTAACAACCTCGGTGTTTTGGAGATTTATTAAATGTTTTATTGAGCCCAAAAGGTAGACAGTGTCCCGGAACAAACCACATCAATAAAACTAATCAACGTAATATCTTATCTACCTCCAATTACTGCCGTATTAAGACTTATTAGCTTTTTCAAAAAATATTATACGCCAATAGATGTCCACAGAGCCGACGCTTGCTAATAAATTCCGTACTCCTTGGTTACTTCGAACATTGCCTTCATGTTCTCAGGTTTGGCGTTATCGATCAGGGCACCCGAACTCATCATGTAGCCGCCACCTGGGGCTACATCGTCGATTAAGGTTCTGCACTTTTCTCTAATATCATCAGGAGAACCCGTTGTTAACAGGGAATTGGATACGTTGCCGGCAATACAGGCTACGTCACCAAGTATTTCTTTGGCTTTAACCATGTTCGTGTTTTCAAAATGATAGATGAGTTTACCCGCCGGGACCTCTCTGATCACTTCCAGGCGCGTGTTGTAGCTGCCTTCAATATAAACCACGGGAACTAAATCCTCCTCTATCAGTCCAAGAAGGAGGTTCTTCAGGCTCGGCCAGTAGAAATTCTCGAAATGTTCTGGAGACATGAACTCGTCAACGCCTTTGTGGAGCCAGATCCAGACGAACGGATTTCCTGAGGCTTTTGCACCCTGAACCCCCATATCTATTGCTATTGGGGTAAGCTTTTTGGCTGCTTCACGGACCTTACCGGGTCGCCGGTAGAGGTCTTTCAAAACTCCCTTGGTTCCTCTGAGAGAGTCGCCAAGTATGTCAAACGGTGCAAACGAAAAAGCTCCGTAGGCAACGGGAATCCCGTTCCTCCTCATCTTCTCGTCGTAGTCGGCGAGAAAACCGAACCAATCCTGGAGATTTTCCGCGGCCTCGATCAGTCTATCCAGGTCTTCCTGAAATTCTTCGGATGCGAACGGCAGGAAGGTTGATAGCCAGCCCATCCAGGGGGAATTTCTAAGGGTAAGATTTTTGAAACTGCTCAAATTTCCAAAGGACCTTGGTATCCAGCGAGTCATGATAAAATGAGTAGGATCGTATAGCAACTCGTCGTATTCGTCGGCTTTCATGTACTCGCCTTCTTTGAATTGAAATATCTCGTTTGGCCCCAGCTCATTGCCGGGCCACCTTGCCCATCTGAGGTCGACCGCTTCCATGGCAGGTGCGGGAAACATGTTGATCGGGTCCCAGCCGAGGTCGGGCTTGAAATCCTCGAAGAATTTGTCGTACGCTTCTCCCGCCTTTTCCGGGTCATGCATTGCTTCCTCTACCGTCATACCGGCATAGTAAACGGGGAATGCCTGCATTACGGGGATCAACGGCACCCGGTCCGGCTCTTTTAAAGCTATAGCGTCCTTAACTCTATTCAACCTACGGTCGTAATCTGCTCCAAACTCGCTCATGTATCACACCTCTTATAAATTTGATCTAAACGTTTTCTGAACGGAATATTTAACGGTAATGAATAAAGCTGACCGGCAGTTTCTAAATCCTGAGTCTGCTAAAATAAACAAGCTTAACAGGGTTTCCAAAACAACTGGACACTCTGTAAACGGTCCCCCGCAAAACCAGCGCCCAGCTGACCAAAACTATTTAGTAAAGTTTATAATTCTTCTAAAACTTTACTTTGCTAACTGGATAGCTTAACAACCAAAAAACTAATCTGGCTAAAGAAGATTATTTAAATTCCCCAGACCAGAGTTAATCCACTTCCTCAAGTTTTACCCAGGACCCGGTCCTGGCGGACTGCAGTACACCATCAAGTACTCTCTGACATTCCAGCCCGTCCCCGAAATCCGGTTTGGGATAAGTCCCGTCGTCGTAGCTCGAAAAGAAATCGGCAAACTCGTTGACAAAGGTATTTGCATAGCCAATTAAGTGACCGGGAGGCCACCAGGATTCGATATAAGGATGGGAGTTCTCTGTTATCAAAATATCTTTGAATCCTCGCTGGGAGTCGGGATCTTCCGTCGAATAGACTTTTAATCGATTGAGTTTCTCGAGGTCAAACTCCAGCGATCCTTTGCTCCCATTGATCTCAAATCTTTGGTGATTCTTCCTGCCCGAAGCAAAATGGGTGGCTTCGAACGTACCCGTTGCTCCACCTTCGAACTTTGCCAGAAAGGAAGCAGCGTCTTCTACGGTAACTTTTGCTTGACCTTCTCCGCTTTTGGCAGTTAATTTTGTTTCCAGCTGTTCTCCGCTTTCCTGTACGGGCCTTTCTTCCACGAAGTTGGTTGTGAGTCCCGTTACCTCTTCGATATCTCCAATCAGATACCTGGCCAGGTCAACTAGATGTGAATGCAACCCTCCGGTCGGGCCCGAGCCGGCCTTTTCCTCGCGAAAGTGCCAGGTTATTGGAAAATCCGGGTCCATGCACCAGTCCTGGAGATACACTGCCCGGAAGTGTCTAATTTCCCCAAGATAATCTTCTTCGATCAATTTTTTCGCATAAGCAATAGCGGGGACTCTTCGGTAATTGAACCCCATCATATTACGCACGCCGGCTTTCTCGACTGCATCACTCATCTTCTTCGCTTCGGAGACGTTCAACGCCGGTGGTTTTTCGCAGAATACGTCCTTTCCCGCTTCAGCCGCTGCAACAGCAATCTCGCTATGCAGAAAAGGAGGAGCGGCAATATCTATTATGTCGATATCCGGATCCGCCACGACCTTCTCCCAATCAGTACTGTAATCTTCCCAGCCGAACTTTTCCGCCGCATCCGCAACCAGTTTT
>CAZYPS010000079.1:5737-7045 GCA_964649445.1 uncultured Thermotogae bacterium
TTTTTCCGTCCTTCCGCATATTACTTTCCTGTGGGGCAGGGTGGAAAGATCGGAAAAGAAAAATGGTACGTCTTTATAAGCGTGGCTGTGGGTTTTACCCATGAAGCCATAGCCGATCATACCGATATTTTGCCTTTTTTTATCCGGCATAAAACCACCTCAGTGTTTTACACATTTTTTCACTTATCCAATCAAGTAACGTAGGTCAATTTATGACAAAAAACCGATCCGTAAAAAGTTATTGCTAATGATTTGGTTTGCCCAGGAGAGATCGAAGCCTCACTCTACCTCAAAGTGATCGAGACCTGTCAACAAAATAGTCCTTAAATCAAATATAAAAAGTCATCTTAACCCCGGTTTATACATGCGACAACCAGGGTTTGCCGACCTCTCCCGAGACTTACCACTACTGTGTTTCTTTACAAAGAACTATACGGATGCCTCGATTACTATAAGGACAAGGTCACCGTCACCGATATTCTCGATGCTGTGCTTGCTTCCCGATTTGGTCAAGCAGACGTCGCCCGGAGTCATTTCCTCGGTTTCGCCGTCAACGACCATCTTACCTTTGCCGTCGATGATGTAATATATCTCTTCGTTCCCTTCCTGAGGGTGTAAGCCAACGCTGGCTCCCGGCTTCAGCGTGGTTTCGTGCATAAATTCCATCGAGCTATCGAAGTCATCGGGAAATCCCGGCACGTCCAGTCTTGGTTCAATACCGAGTAGCTGCCTGACCTCACATTTCCCATCGCCACCGTGTACGTCCTCTACTATAGTTGCTTCTACGTTGTCTCTACCGCGAAGTATCACTATAAAACACCTCTTGTTAGTTTATTAAATGGATTTAGTACTTCTGCGACATTACAGCAAATAGGATTATCGTCCCGAGCACCACGTCCTGGAAGTTAGCGCTGATCCCCAGCATATTAATACTGTTTGAGACCAGACCCAGCAGTAAAACACCGGCGAGAGTTCCCCAGACGGATCCACGTCCTCCAAACAGAGGAGTGCCGCCAATTACGACGGCCGCGATCGCCCGGAGGGCGTAACCGTTGCCCATGTTCGGGAGGGCCGAATCAAGAATTGAAGAAAGCAAAACAGCCCCGATGCCTACCAGGAAACCGTTCAGGGTGTACAGGGCTATCTTTACTCGCTTGGTCTTAACGCCGGAGAGCCGAGATGCCTCCTCGTTTCCGCCGATTGCGTAAGCGTATCTACCCCAGGGTACTTTTCTCAGGAAGACCCAGACCAAAATTGTTACAATGAAAAAAATGATCACCGGCAAAGGAATTACTCCTCCAACTTCCC
>CAZYPS010000079.1:7055-8412 GCA_964649445.1 uncultured Thermotogae bacterium
CCGATCAGCGAGAACAGATTGCCCATACTATTTATTGGACTACCCCGACTGATCGCAACTGCTACCCCCTGCAGAAGTGTCATCATGCCAAGCGTTATTATAAACGGGTGCGCCCGATCCGTCGCCACTAACAGACCGTTGAATGCCCCTATGGCAGTCGCAACGGCAAGGGCGGTCAGAATACCTAGATAGGTCGATCCGGTAATGCCGATCACCATGCCCGAGATATAGGCGCTCACGGAAAGCATTGACCCGACGGACAGGTCAAGACCTGACGATATCAATAGAACTGTTGCCCCCATTGCAACTACTCCGAGAACCGAGATTTGCAGTAAAATATTGAACAAATTATTTGGGTTGAAAAACCGGGGGTTAATAATACCGGTTAAAAGGACGATTGCGATTAAAACTACGAATAAAAAGTACCGACCCAACTCACCCAGGTTTAGTTTCTTCGTGTATTCTTCAAGCATATTCCGTTTTCTCCCCCAATATTGATGATATTAATACCTGTCTGTCTATCTCAGCGGGGTCAAACTCCCCGGATACCTCTCCGTGATAGAGCGAAATTATCCTGTCCGAAACATCCAGTAATTCGTCCAGGTCGGACGATAGAACGATCAGGCTCTTACCATGTTTTCTGAGTTCTTCAAATAATTCGTGTATCTCCTGCCTGGCATTTACGTCGACACCCTGTGTCGGGTCCTCAAGGAGCAAAAGGTCCGCGTCCGCATGAAGTGCTTTGGCAAATAGAACTTTTCTCTGATTCCCTCCGCTAAGATAGCGAACTGCCGTATCCACATCCGGTGTCGCTATTCCAAGTGACTCTACGTGGTCCTCCGCAAAAGATTTTTCCTTTTTTAAATCGATAAAACCCCGTCTCAGGGTCTCTGATATTTTCGGTAAAGTTATGTTTTTTGCCAGAGGCATAGGCAATACAAGACCTTCTTCTCTCATGTCTTCCGGAATGAAGAATATTCCCCTGCTGACGGAATCCTGAACGCTTTCAGGTATGTATTCCTCTCCTCGAAACTTCAGGCTTGCCTCCGGTAACGGATCGATGCCACCTATCCCTCTTAATATCTTGCGGGCTCCCGACCCCATAGTTCCGGCTATCCCGAGTATCTCTTTTTCACGTAAAGTAAATGATACGCTTCCCAGTGCGTTCTCGACCTCCAGGAGAATCTTCCCGTGTTCGTGTTTCTTGTTCGAGACCTCCCTATGAACTTCGTGGCCGGCCATATGCTCGACTAGGTCGGGCTTCGTAATCCCGTCCTTTTCGAACGTTCCGACCTTTTTCCCGTCCCTTAGAACCGTTATTCTTCCGGCGATATCAAGGACTTCCTCCAGGTTATGA
>CAZYPS010000080.1:0-8354 GCA_964649445.1 uncultured Thermotogae bacterium
CTCTGTTTGAGTGCTTAAGAATAATAATCCCGGAGGTGGGGTATTTCAAGTGGGATTTGGAATTAAAGGGTGGTGGGCCCACTAGGATTCGAACCTAGGACCGCCCGGTTATGAGCCGGATGCTCTACCGCTGAGCTATGGACCCAGAGCATAGAAAGGCTAACGATAAAACCGGGTTCTGTCAAGAGCTAGACCAGGCGAGCCAGTTGACAGTTCCGGGTTTGTCTGGTAAATTTATGTGCTACTAAAGTTGAGTAAATTCTTTACGATCTTACAAATATTTAGGTAGAAAAAAATATCTGTCTTAAACCAATAAGAGATCCAGTACTCAATGTTTGTTTAAGGATTTAATTGATTTAGTTTATTATTTGCTGTAGGCAATTTTTTCGGCAAAATGCTGATATATTGTTGAAAATAGTTCGATTTAACTGTAGATAAGTTTACGTTCTAAAGAGGTGACACCTTGAATAATCTAAAAGGATACGAAGTGATGTACCTTCTGGAGCCCGAACTGGAAGAAGAGGGTCTGGATGAGAAGAAGGAAAGACTCAAGTCGATAGTTGAGAGCGGTCAAGGGGAAGTTCAGTCAGTGGAAGAATGGGGGAAGAAGAGGTTAGCCTACGAGATTCAGGGCTTTAATAAAGGTCTTTATCTTCTGGTCGAGTTTGAAGCTTCCTCCGAGGACATAGACGAGATATCAGACAAATCAAACGTGGAAGAAGGCGTTATAAGGTACCAGATATTCCGTAACAACGAATTAACAGAAGCGGTTTCTGCTTAAGAATTGATAGCTAAGTTTATTTTTTTGGAAACGGACTCCGGTTAGAGTCTAAATTAATAAATTAACAGGATAAAAACTAACTATTAAACCCATAGGAGTGGTTGATTCAACATGGGGCGAAGGAGATCTAATAGATGCAGTGCCTGCGAGGGCGAGATAGACCTTGATTACAAGCAATACAACAAGTTGAAGCAGTTTACGAATAGATCGGGTAAGATACTTCCCAGACGAGCGACTAAACTCTGCGAAAAGCATCAGAGAAAAGCAGCCGAAGCCATTAAAAGTGCAAGATACCTGGGTCTACTGCCTTACGGGGACGAACACGGCAGCCCCTGGAAGTAAACTTATTACCAGGGGAAAATACTGGCCTTCCAGGTTAATAGCTGAAATTTACGGGTTGAGTTCCATTATTTACCGGTAGACTCAACCCTTTTCTTAGATTAAACGCGGTCAGAAATGTTTGTTTTGCCCGTTCTTCGGTGACTTTTCTTTTTAACTTATTTAACTTGAAAAAATTGGTTCCGTAAATCCTTTGCTTTGCATTGAAGTTAGCCATCCCTAACTTGCCCGTTAAATTGGTTTGGTGGTTATAGTGCCGGATACCCAAGAAGAAAAAAGGTCTCTGTATTTAAAATGGAGGCCGTCCAGGTTTCAGGACGTAGTTGGCCAGAAGGGTCCGGTTAGAATACTCCAGAATTCGGTGAAAAAGGGTGAGACCTCGCATGCTTACCTTTTCGCCGGGCCCAGAGGGACGGGAAAGACTTCAGTCGCTCGAATACTCGCCAAAGCTCTGAATTGTGAGAACAGTCAGGACGGCGAACCCTGCAATAGCTGTTCGAGCTGCCGAAAGATAGACAAAGGCGCGGCGCTTGATATCGTCGAAATAGACGGAGCTTCAAACCGTAAGATAAGTCGGATAAGGGATTTAAGAGAAGAGGTCAACTATGCCCCTGCGGAATTGAAAAATAAGGTTTACATAATAGACGAAGTTCACATGCTCACTAACGAAGCTTTTAACGCCCTACTTAAGACCATAGAAGAACCGCCGGACAGGGTTAGTTTTATCTTTGCAACCACCGAACCGGAAAAGGTCCCTGCCACGATCATTTCTCGGTGTCAGGTTTTCGAGTTCACGGAAATTGCCAAATCCGAGATAAAAACCAGGCTGGGAGAGGTTGCCTCTTCGGAAGGGGTTGAGATTACTGATGATGCATTGGATCTAATCTCGAACAGGGCTCGTGGTTCGATGAGAGATGGGCTGGTGGTGCTGGAGCAGGTTATTTCCTACGATTCCGAAGGAAAAGTCGAAAGAGAGGATCTATTCAAGTTACTGGGGTTGACCAGGGAAGAGGTTATTGAGAAATACACGGATGCTCTGGTTCACGTACGACCGGGAAAAGCGCTCGAAGTGCTGGACGAACTGGAGAAGCGAGGAAAGGATCCCGAGTTGTTTCTCGATCAGGTTCTGGAGAAATTAAGAGCTCAAGTCAAACGGACCGATAATCGTTCCGATCTTACAAAACTCGTGAAATTATCCAGGGGTATCCTTGATACGTCCGATGACCTGAAAACCTCTTCTCATAAGCGAATTACGCTAGAGATCGGTACGCTGGAATTACTCGAAAAAATGAGTCCGGAGGAATCCGGGCCGGCTAAGGAACCAGAACACGAAGAAGTTCTGGAACCTCCTCGAGAAGCACCTCCTCAAAAAGATGAAAACTCCGACCAGACTGAGAAGAAAAGCGGCGATAAATCCGATACTTCAGCCCAGGAAACCCCTGGAGAGGATGAAGGAAAAGAAGATAAGGAATCAGGCAAGGGCCTGAGGGGCTCGGATGAATGGAAAGCCCTAATAGAGAAAATCGAAGAAGAGAAAATATCCATTGCTGCTTTCCTAGAAGAAGCTTATCCAGTTTTCCGCAATCAGGACCTTTACCTGGAGTTCGGTAGGGAGTACTCTTTTCACAAGGAAAGTCTGGAAAATAGTAATAATTTTTCTTATTTAAAAGAAGCGGTCCAGGATTGTTTTGACGATGTCGACGAATTACGGATAATTTATAATGAACGAGAGGACGTATCCGAAACCGAAACGGATGCTGGTCTGCTCGACGAAAAGGCTGAACTGGTTAAGGATAAATTTGACGGTAACGTAGTTGAGGAAGGGCGATTATAAACTGGAGGTTTTACCATGAAAGGTTTTGGCAACATTAACAATATAATGCAGAAGGCGCAGGAGATGCAGGAAGAGCTGGAGAAGAAAAAGGAAGAACTTGCCGAGAAAGAGGTCGAGGCGACTGCCGGTGGTGGCATGATCAAAGTTGTCATGAACGGGAACGAAGAGGTCGTGGACATAAGTATTGAGAAAGAAGTCATCGATCCCGAGGATCCGGAAATGCTTGAAGATCTTATTCTCGCTGCAGTCAACAATGCCAAGGAAAAAGCAGGGGAAATGAAGCAAGAAGAAATGGGTGACATAACAGGCGGAATGGACCTGCCTAATATTCCTGGATTATGATAGAGCCTCTGGAGCGGGTCATCTCGGAGTTCAAGAAACTTCCGGGGATCGGCCAGAAGACGGCGGAGCGACTTATATTTCATTTACTTACCAGAGACTCGGAAGAAGTCTATCGCCTGTCGGAGGCACTAAAAGGACTAACGGACGAGGTTGAGCGATGTAAGGTATGTGGAAACTTTTCCCTTGGCGATAGGTGCGAGATCTGCTCCGATTCCCAGCGGGACCAGGGAAAGATTTGTGTCGTTAGCAGGCCCTGGGATATTGCGAAGATAGAATCCACGCATAAGTACGACGGCCTCTATCACGTACTTGGCGGGCTGGTGAATCCGATAGAAGACGTCTCTCCTGATGATTTATCCATAAACGAGCTTGTAGAAAGGGCGAAGGATGATAAGGTTCAAGAAGTGATTCTAGCTTTAGAGCCGAAGACTGAAGGGGAATCTACTTCAATGTATATTGTAAAAAAGCTTCGTCCTCTTGACGTAGAAGTATCACGGATTGCCCAGGGTATACCGGTGGGTCGCGATCTGGAATTTACGGATAAAGCCACTCTGGGGAAAGCTTTCGAAGGCAGGCGGGGAGTTGATTAAGTCTCTATTGCCTGTCAAGTTCAAAAGAGTTCTCGAACGATCGTCCGAATTTTGTAATTTGGCGCAGGTTCTTTCGTAATTTTTTACCCTCCTAATTTTATCCAATTTGTTGAATCTTGAAGGAGTAAGATGTCTACTAGAAAGCAAGTTGTAGAAGTACTTAATCGAGTAGCTGACTTACTTGAGATTAAAGGCGTAGAGTACAAGCCCAGAGCATATCGGAGAGCGGCAAGGGAGATAGACTCTCTAACCGAAGACCTGAAAGATATTTACGATGAGGATAGATTGGAAGATATCCCTTCGGTGGGAGAGAATATAGCTAAGAAGGTCGCTGAAATCCTTGAAACCGGGGATCTGGAGTATTACGGAGAGCTAAAGAAGGAAATACCGATTGCCCCTGAACTTTTACGAGTCCGAAATCTCGGACCGAAGAAGACGAAAAAGATTTGGGAGGAGCTGAATGTAACTTCTTTATCCGGGCTGGAGGAGGCGTTGCAGTCCGGCGATGTCCGGGAGCTTAAAGGGTTCGGGCCGAAGTCGGAGAAAAACATCCTTAAAGGGTTGCAAATAGTAAAAAAGTCTCAGGGAAAGACCCATCTTTCCGAAGTGCTTCCTGAGGCGACCCGAATAAAAAGACAGCTGGTTGAATCTTCTTTATATGATGAAGTTGATTTTGCAGGGTCTTTGCGCCGACGTAAGTACGAAGTCGGGGACGTAGATATACTTGCTACGGCTGTTGACAGGGATAAAGCAATGGCCCACTTCACCTCGCTGGAAGAAGTCGAGGAAGTACTCAGCGAAGGAGAGACGAAGTCTTCCATAAGGATTAAAACCGGCCTGAGAGTTGACTTGAGAATTGTTGATGGGGCTAGTTTTGGTGCCGCACTTCAATACTTCACCGGCTCAAAGGAACATAACGTAAGACTGAGACAGCTAGCAATCTCAAAGGACTACAAATTGAATGAATACGGACTTTTCGAGGTGGAAACTGAGGAAAAGGTCGCCGGGGAGGGTGAAGAAGGGATGTATCAGAAGCTCGGTTTGTCCTGGATTCCACCTGAATTAAGGGAGGATAGAGGTGAAATTCAGCTAGCCGGTGAAAGTCAATTGCCCAGTCTCGTTGAGCGAGTTGATATTAAAGGAGACCTCCACTGTCATAGCAGCAGAAGTAGCGACGGCCATATTCCTTTAGCAACATTAGTCCGGGAAGCACAAAAACGGAATTATAGCTACCTTGCGGTTACTGATCATGCGGAAACTGGCGGTATCGTTGGTGGTCTAACGGATGATAAGGTTGACGAACACCTGGAGGAAATCAAATCGGCCAACAGCACCGTCAATGATTTAGAACTCCTGGCCGGGGTTGAGGCAAATATCCAGCCCGACGGATCTCTGGACCTTGGCCGGGACTCCCTGGAAGAACTGGATATAGTGATCGGGGGAGTGCACTCACACTTCGATCAGACAAAGACCGAGCTGACGGAGAGGACGGTTAGGGCTATAGAAAATCCAAGCGTGGATATTATTGCCCACCCTACCGGCCGAAAGCTTGGTGAAAGGGGAAGTTTTGATTTGGATTGGGAGAAGATCTTTACCCGGGCAGAGGAAACCGGAACCGCGCTGGAGATTAACGCTTCTCCGTCTCGAACGGATCTTGAGGACAAACTCGTAAAAAGGGCAATAGAGGCAGGTATTCAATTAACTATCGGTACAGATTCCCATAGAGTTAATCACCTTGATTACATTAAATTGGGGCTGAACCTTGCCCGCAGAGGTTGGTGTGAGAAGAGTGACGTGCTGAATACCCTTCCATTACCGGAACTAAAAGCACGGCTTTCCGACTAATAATTTTTTCCTATCAGTTTTATAGTTTTTAGACGGTTCTGGATGAATTTTCGCGATAAGTCACCCGGTTACAGGTTGGACCTACTGCTTCCGCCATCGACGGGAATTGCTGCTCCGTTTATGAAGGAAGCTCTCGGCGAAGATAGGAACGCAATTAGGTTTCCTAATTCTTCGGGATCACCCATCTTTTCCAGAGGTACTGACTCGCTCCACTCTTCTAGTCCTTCCTGTCGGCTGTCGATTTCTCCTCGTTCTATTGCTTGGTCTATTAATTCTTCAATCCTCGAGGTGTGATGAGGGCCGGGCAGGACTGAATTTACCCGAATTTCTGGAGCCAACTCCCGGGATAGGGTTTTTTCCAGCCCTATAACGCTCATTCTTATGGAATTCGACAGAACCAAAGAATCCAAAGCTTCTTTTACCGACCTAGACGTGATGTTTACTATCGTACCGCCGCTTCCCTCTCTGAGAAACGGGACGGCTTTTTTCACGAGCCGGAAAACGCTCATGACCAGTAAGTCGAATCCTTCGTACCAGTCCTCTTCGGTCGTATCTAGGGTATTTCCGCTGGGCGGGCCGCCAGCGCTTGTTACCAGGTGGTCGAGGCCTCCGAATCGGTCAAGGGTCTTGTCGACGAGTGTTTCCAGAGTCTCACGTTCTTTGATATCTCCCGGGACTGACAAGACCTCTGAGCCGGTGGCCTCCCTTATCTCTTCAGCTGTGTTAGACAGCTTTTGTTCGTTTCTCCCGTTAACCACTACATCTACCCCTTCATCCGCTAAGACCCTTGCGGATGCTTTGCCCAGGCCGCTGCTTGATGCCGTAATGATTGCTACGTTTCCCTCAAGTTCCAGGTCCATTCTCCTCCATGATTGGTCTTAATTTAATTCTGTAGTAAAGTCACTTCCTTGTAACAATTTCGTTCAACTCTTTGCGCTCGCTGGTTCTTGTCTGGTCGGGTTTCCCGACTGGCATTAGAGATATTGCCCTGATGTCGTCACCGAGATCGAGAGTCTCTATTACGTCTTTCTCAGCGGAGTTCCTTTCGGAATCGATATCGAAAACTCCGACCCAGTAGGACGATAATCCAAGACTGTGAGCCGCCAGGGCCATGTTTTGCGAGGCAACAGCTCCAGCTTCGATAAAGTGATTGGGGTCCGCTTCTTGGTCGACTGTTACGGCTATTACCACGGGTGCTTCATCTATACCTTCTCTGAACAAGGTTATGCGTCGAGCAATTTTGTATAGCTCCTTCTTTATTTCCGGATCTCTTATTACGACAAAATTCCAGGGTTGAAGGTTGGCGAATGAAGGCGCCCAACGTCCTGCCTCCAAAATAGTATCGATATCTTCTTCGCTTACGTCCTCGTCTTTGTACTGGAATATACTCCTTCTGTCCTTGATCGTTTTTAATACTTTGTTTGTTTGCATGTCTACCTCCTGTATTGTGGCTCAATTATTAGCGGACTTCTGTAACTCTAACTTCTACCACTATTATTTTAGCTTAAACAGTAAGTCAACTAAACTAAAATAGAACTTCATTTCTAAATCAAATTGATTTCCAAAAAAATGCTGATTAGTCAGTGTTGGTTTTAAGAACGGTTGCCTGGCCAAAATTTGTTTGTTATTATAAGTGCAAGTTATCTCCACTTTACGGGGGGAGTGAGTTGCCGTTACAGGACCTGGATTCATAATTATAAACTTATAATTGCCTTCTAAACAAACTAGTACATGTCTTAAACACTTTAAGAGGAATTTTGCATGAAAAGTAACCAAGATACTAACTACCGTCTCTCGTATTCGCCACATATACATACGGGAACGAAAACTTCCGAAGTCATGGGGGGAGTAGCTCTAGCCCTTCTTCCCGCAGTGGCTGCAGGAATATATTACTTCAGGCTCGATGCCGTATTTCTCCTGCTAACGACCGTACTGGCCAGTCTTGTTTCTGAAGCTCTGATCCAGAAGATTCTCGGCCGGAAGGTCGATCTATCCGACAAAAGTGCTCTTGTTACGGGCATGTTGGTTGCTCTGGTTCTACCACCCGAAATCCCTCTTTATGCAGCCGGACTAGGGAGCGTGTTTGCCATTGTTATCGGGAAGCAACTATTTGGTGGAATCGGTAAGAATATATTCAACCCTGCTTTAATCGGCAGAGCTTTTCTTGTCGCTGCTTATCCAGTTCTGATGACGACCTGGACCAAACCCGCCGGATTTGATGCCGTTACCTCCGCCACACCGCTGGCAGCCGCGAGGTTTGACGACATAATGACTCCTCTGTCCAAATTGTTTCTTGGGAA
The DNA here is from genome assembly GCA_964649445.1 of uncultured Thermotogae bacterium. Classification (GTDB taxonomy): domain Bacteria; phylum Bipolaricaulota; class Bipolaricaulia; order M55B111; family M55B111; genus JAGXLP01. The sequence continues at coordinate 8,032 of CAZYPS010000080.1, forward strand.
TATTTACGGATCGCTAGGTGAGACGTCCGCTCTTGCCCTGCTACTGGGAGGGCTATATCTTCTGGTCAAAGGGTATATGGATTGGAGAATACCCTGTGCGGCTTTTGTTTCATTACTTGGCTTATCAGCTATATTATGGTGGATAGACCCCGTAACCTATTCACCTCCGATCTTTCACCTGCTGGCTGGAGGATTCGTGATTGGAGCGATATATATGGCCACTGATCCTACGACGTCGCCCGTAACCAAATCCGGAAGATGGATATTCGGAGCAGGGGTCGGAATTATTACCATGGTTATAAGGGTATGGGGTGGCTATCCGG